>CAISKG010000284.1 GCA_903885855.1 uncultured Planctomycetaceae bacterium | reverse complement strand
GCCTCGGCCTCGCAGGCGCCGCTGAAGCGGTAGTCCTCGCGGGAGGCGGCGCCAGCGGCGGGGCGGGCCGTGCGCTCGACACCGCGGCGGTCGGGGGCGAGCCGGTAGGCGATCGTGCCACCGTCGGGGAGCGCGAGCGACACGATCGCGCCGTCGGCCGGCGGGGTGACGGCGGCCGCGGCGTGGACGTCGTCGCGGAGGCGCCGGGCGAGCCGGGCGCTGCCGCGCTCCTCCTCGAGGAACCGCCGCCCCTCCGAGGCGTCGCGCAGCACGCCGTGGATCAGCAGGGCGGCGGTCATGATCGCGAGGCTGATCCCCGACATCGCCGCCAGGAGCTCGACGAGCGACGCCCCGCGACGGACCCGCCGGAAGGGCTGGAGTCTGCTCATGGCGCGGCCTCCCCGGGGACGTCGTGGAGCCATCCGGCCAGACGGAGCGGCCGCCCGCGCCGCCCCGGCTCCTCCCACTCGATCGACAGCACGATCCGGCGGCCGAGCGCGCCGGCGGGGGGATCGACCGCCGCGGCGAGCGTGGCCCCGGGCAGGCGCGCCGCGGCGAAGGACGAGGGCTCGGGGGCGGCGAGGAAGGCCTCGCGCGCCCCCCGATCGAGCGCCGTCAGGCGATCCATCTGGTTGGCCAGTTCCTCGACGGCGATCCGCTGGTGGCGGGCACTGGCCAGCAGGCGCTTGTGGCGCACGAGCAATCCCCCCGACACCGACACGATCACCGAGAGGATCGAGAAGGCGACGAGGAGCTCGAAGAGCGTGAAGCCGGCGCGGGCGGGGGCACGCCGGGGCACCGCGCGGACGGCCGATCGGGCGCGCATCAGGTGAGCCCCCGGATGAGTTCGAAAAGCGGCACGTTGGTCACCAGTGCCTGGAAGAACACGAAGACGCCGAAGAGCAGGACCACGATCGGAAGGAGCACCTCACCCAGCAGCCAGGTGCGGCCGAGGACCCGCTCCCGGTGGCGCCGGGCGAGGGCCTGCGACACCCAGCCGTCGCGGTCGGCCGGAAAGCCGGCGAGGGCCGCCGTCTCGGCCGGCGCGAGGATCCCGGCCCCCGGGCGACCGGCGGCGTCCCGGAGGCGCGCCCGCAGCCCCTGATCCCACGAGCCCGCCGCGAGCGCCGCGACGCCGCGCGCCGCGTCCTCCCCGGCCCCGCGCGCCGCGGCGATGCTCCCCAGGAGGTCGGCCGCCCGGGCGTCGCCGAGGACCCCCAGCCCCGCCAGGCCGAGCCGGCGGCGCAGTGCCCGCCACAGCCGCGGGGCGACGAGCCCGGCCACGACCATCGCCACGCCGGCCGCCACCGGGATCCACCACACCTGGCCGATCCACTGCATAAAGCGGAGATCGGCCGACAGCCAGATCGACTCCCGGGCGCCGAAATCCTCGAAGATCTTCTGGTACTGCGGCAGGATCTTCACGGCCAGGAACAGCGTCATCGGCAGGGCGATCAGCGCCAGCGTCACCGCGTAGCCCAGGGCCCAGCGGAGGGAGCGCTCCACCGGCTCGGTCGCGGCGGCCGGGGCGTCGAAGAGGCCGCGGGCCCGACCGGCGTCGCCGTGCATGGCCGCCGCGACAGCCAGCGCCGTCGCATCCTGGGGCCGCAGCGCCCCGGGGGCGCGCTCGAGCGCCGCGACCAGCGGCATGCCGCGCTCGAGCGCCTGCACGATCCCCCCCACGCGCCACCGCTGCCAGCCGCGCTCGTCGGCCATCCAGGCCCGCAGCAGCGGCAGCGGATCGAGCCCCTCGTCGAGGATCGTGGCCAGCAGTCCGGCCAGCGCCCGGCGCTGGCCGGAGGAGGTGGGCAGGAGGAGCGCCGCGATTTCCGCCAGCGAGTCGGGCCGGCCACTGGCGGCACGGCGCTCGCGCGCCCGGAGGAGCGACTCGGCGAGGGCCGCGAAGGTGGGGAAGAGCGGTCGGCGTGGCATCGGTGCGGCTTCGCTCAGGAGAGGTCGTAGAGCAGCTTGACCAGCGGCATGAACAGCGCGACCGCCATCAGGAACACCGCCACGCCGGTGACGGCGACGGCGAAGGGCCCGAGGATCCAGGCGGTCCAGGAGCGCTGCGCGAGGAGGCGCTCGTCGTGGCAGGCGGCGACGCGCTCGAGGATCCGGGCGCGCCCCGCGGCCGTCGGCGCGCCGTCGAGCGCCTGCCGCACCGTGGCGGTGAGCCAGCGCGGGCGGCCGTCGACG
>CAISKG010000283.1 GCA_903885855.1 uncultured Planctomycetaceae bacterium | reverse complement strand
GGTCGACGGCCGCGACGTCATCGACTGGCAGGGCGACCCGCGGCGCCTCTCCCTCTCCGACTACTGGCGCACGCCGCGCGACGAGGCGCTCTTCCTCGGCGCCTACGACTGCGGCTACCGCTTCCTCCGCGCGACCCTCGAGCCGCTCGCCGGCGAGGGGCGGCGGCTCGAACCCGCGGCGGAGCGCCGGGCCCCCGCCGCCCCCCCGTGAGAATCGCGCGAGGCGGTTCGTCGGGGGGGGTGCGCCGCGGTACAACGTCGGCTGCCCCCCACCGGAAAGGACCTCCCATGCGCCCCTGCCGCCGCCCGCTCGTCGCGCTGGCCCTGCCCCTGCTCCTGGCCTCGGCCGCGGTCGCCGAGGAGCCCGCGCCGCGCGTCCCCGGCCCGCAGGCCGACGGCTCGGTGGTGCTTCCCAACCAGTGGTCGCTGCGGCCGGCGGGCCGGCAGACCACGGTGGGCGACTTTCCCGCCGCCGTCGCCCTCCACCCCGACGGGCGCCATGCGGTGGTCCTTCACTGCGGCTACGGCCCCCACGAGCTGGCCGTCCTCGACGTCGACTCGCGCCGCGTGGTCTCGCAGACGCGCCTGGAGGAGTCGTTCCAGGGGCTGGCCTTCGCCCCGGACGGCGCCACGCTCTGGGTCTCCGGCGGCGCCGCCGAGACGCTGCTGCGCTTCCGCTTCGAGGCCGGCACGCTCGTGCCCGCGGGCGCCGTGGCCCTGCGCGACGAGAAGGTGCGCGGGATCCCCGCCGGGATCGCCGTCGCCGACGGCGGCCGCACGCTCTACGCCGCCAACGTGTGGGGCCATTCGGTGTCGCGGGTGCGCTTCCCGGAAGGAGCGGGCGAGCCGCTGATCGACGAGCTCCTGCTCGGCGACGCCCCCCCCGCCCCGGCGCCCCGCGTGCCCGAGACCACCGACGATCCCTCGATCACCAAGCGCGCCGACGCGCTCCTGGAGCGCGTCGTCGCCGACGCCCCCTACCCCTGGGCCTGCGCCGTCGACGAGGCCCGCGGGCGGCTCTACGTGTCGCTGTGGGCCCAGGCCGCCGTGGCGGTGATCGACACCGCCGCCTGGCGCGTCACGGGGCGCATCGAGGTCGAGGAGCACCCCAACGAGCTGCTGCTGTCGGCCGACGGCGCCAGGCTGTTCGTCGCCAACGCCAACCGCAACAGCGTGTCGGTGATCGACACCGCCGCCGACCGCGTCGCCGAGACGCTCGTGGCCACCCTCTCGCCCGACGCGGCGCCGGGCAACACCCCCGACTCACTCGCCCTCTCGGCTGACGGCGGCCGCCTGTTCGTCTCCAACGCCAACATCAACGCCGTCAGCGTGTGGGACGTGGCCGAGCCGGGCGCGGCGCGGAGCCTCGGCTTCATCCCCGTCGGCTGGTATCCCACGGCCGTCCGCCTCGCCGCCGGCGGCACCCGCCTCGTCGTGGCCAACGGCAAGGGGGTGATCTCCGACTCCAACCGCAACGGCCCCCGCCCCGGCTTCGACCCGGCCGCCCCCACCCCCGACTACATCGGCGGGCTCTTCGACGGCACGGTGTCGTTCGTCGAGCTGCCGGCGGAGGCCGGGGCGTTCGCGGCGCGCCTCGCCGCCTGGACGGAGCAGGCCTTCGCCTGCCGCCCCCCCCGCGCCGACGACGTGTTCACCGCCGCCGAACTGGAGGGCCACCCCATTCCCCTCGCCCCCGGGGGCACCAGCCCGATCACCCACGTGATCTACGTGGTCAAGGAGAACCGCACCTACGACCAGGTCCTCGGCGACATGCCCGAGGGGCACGGCGACCCGACGCTGTGCCTCTTTCCCGAGCGCGTCACGCCCAATCACCACGCCCTGGCGCGGCAGTTCGTGCTCCTCGACAACTTCTACGTCGAGAGCGAGGTCAGCGCCGACGGCCACGAGTGGAGCATGGGGGCCTACGCCACCGACTTCGTCGAACGCCACTGGCCGCTCTCCTACGGCCACAACCGGCGGAAGAAATTCCCCTACCCCAGCGAGGGCAACTTCGACGCCGCCGCCCGGCCGGCGGGGGGCTACCTGTGGGACCGGGCGATCGCGGCGGGGGTCAGCTTCCGCAGCTACGGGGAGTGGGTGGCCAACGGCGCCACGCCGGCCGATCCCTGCACGGCCAAGGTGCCCGCCCTCGAGGGGCGCTTCGATCCGCTCTACCGCAGCTTCGACCAGGACTACTCCGACCTCGACCGCGCCGCGCGGTTCATCGCCGAGATCGACCGCTTCGAGCGGGAGGGGGAGATGCCGCGGCTGCAGATCGTGCGCCTCCCCAACGACCACACCAGCGGCACGAGCCCCGGCAAGCTCACCCCCACGGCGTTCATGGCGGAGAACGATCTCGCCCTGGGGCGGATCGTGGAACGCGTCAGCCAGTCGCGCTTCTGGCCCACGACGGCGATCTTCGTCGTCGAGGACGACGCCCAGAACGGCTCCGACCACGTCGACGCCCACCGCACGATCGCCTTCGTGATCAGCCCCTGGGCCCGCCACGGGGCGGTCGATTCGAGCCTCTACTCCACCAGCTCGATGCTCCGCACGATGGAACTGATCCTCGGCCTCGAGCCGATGTCGCAGTTCGACGCCGCCGCGCTGCCGATGATCCGCTCCTTCGCGGCCACGTCGGTGCCCGAGCCCTACCGCTGCCGCCCGGCCGGGGTGCCGCTCGACGAGCGCAACCTCGCCGGCGCCTGGGGCGCGGAGGCCTCGCTGGCGATGGACTTCTCCGTCGAGGACGCCGCCGACGACCTGCTCCTCAACGAGATCGTGTGGCGGAGCGTGCGCGGCCCCGACTCCCCCATGCCCGCCCCGCGCCGGGCGGCCTTCGTCTTCGCCGGCAGCGAGGACGACGAGGACGACGAAGACGACGCCGGGGATCACGACGGCGACTGACCGCCCGGCTTGCGGGCACGAGCCGCGGGGTCACGCGGCCCGGCGCGGCCGCAGGGGTCACGCGGCCCGGGCAGAAAAAAAAGCGGCCCGGACGGGAGGCCGTCCGGGCCGCTGTGCAGGCATCGCCCTGACGGGCGACGTCACTTGTAGTCGTTGAGCTCGATCACCATGTCGGCGACGTCGCCCGCGACATCCTTCTCGATCTTGGCCTTGCCCTTGCGGTCGTTGAACTTCCCCTGGAGCTGGTCGCCGCCCGGTCCCATGTGGACGATCTGAACGCCGTACTTGCCCTTGGGGAGCTTCACCGAGAACGTGCCGTCGACGTTCGCGAACGCGGATTCCTTGTGGTCTCCCTTGTCGCGGACGAACTCCAGTTTCACGAACGCCGCCTTGGCGGCCGCCTGGGCCGGGTCGAGCGGCAGCGGGTTGCCCCCGCGGACCACCTTCCCGTTCACCTTGAACTCGGCCTCGGTCTTCGAGCCCGCCGGCGCACAGCCCTGGAGGATCCCCACGAGCGGGACGAGCAGGGCGGCGGCGACGAGCAACGGACGACGGTGCATCGATGGACTCCGGAAAGGGGGGTTCACTGGCTCAACTGGTCGTTCTTGCCGTCGTCCTTGTGGCCCATGCGGCGCCAGATCATGACGTCGACGGTGAAGGGCACCGAGCGGGTCGAGGTGTCGCACATCAGGATGTTGGTGACGGCGTGGCCCGAGCCGAAGCGGCCGTCGCCGTACCAGGTGCCCGACCGCTCGCCGTCGCTCTGCGGCTGGAAGCCGGTGTGGCGGAGGACGTCGTGGTCCCACCCGGAGGTGTAGCCCTCGTTGTCGTCGCCGCACATGTTGCCCTTGCAGTTGTCGATGTCGAGGGCCTTCTCGCCGAGGAGGATGACCTTCGAGGTGCCGTCGCGGATGCCGCCGAGGGTCGTCCGCTTGCGGAGCTCGAGGTTCGGCTGGTCGCCGTTGGTCCACACGATCGGGCCGTCACCCTCCTCCCAGTGCCAGGGAGCGCCCTCGCCGCCGAGCCAGTTGTCGCCCCAGTCGAGGCTGTTGCCGGCGTAGTCGGTCTGGGCGAACTGCCGCGTGCCGCCGGTCTCGGCCGACGGATACCACTCGCCGGAGCTCTTCACGCCGTCGGCACTGCTGCGCCGGGTGGGGCAGAAGTACTGCGGCACCGGGGTCGCCCGGGCGAACGCGAAACGCTCCCAGTCGGAGATCGTGCCGTTGCCGTTGAGGTCCTTGGCGCTGTTGCCCAGCCACAGCGACTCGTTCTCCAGGAACGGCAGGATCTGGTAGGCCCAGCCGGCCGTCTGGTTGACGCCGGTGCCGGGGCGGCCGTTGATGAAGTTCCACTTGTCCCACGACCAGCCCCCGGTGGGGAGGATCTGACGGGTGTCGTGGTGATTGTGGATCGCGATCCCCATCTGCTTGAGGTTGTTGAGGCACTTCGAACGGCGGGCGGCTTCACGGGCCGCCTGCACCGCCGGCAGAAGGAGGCCGACGAGCGTGCCGATGATGGCGATCACCACCAGCAGCTCGACGAGCGTGAACGCGGAACGCCGGCGCGGGCCGGTCGGATTCGGGGGCGTGGGTCGGATACCCATGGCAGGTCTCCCACAGGAAGAAAGGATGAGGGAAGAAGAAAGGGAACGGATACCGTCAAAACCGGCACGAACGGGAATGAGGAATCGAAGAATGGAACGGGCGATGAGCGACGGGGCCCGCGATGGACGGCCAGGGCACCCGACCTTGCATAGATCGGCCACCCTGGATGGGCACCATCAGCCCGGCGATCGAGCCCGGCTGACCACGCTCCCCCCCGCTCACGAACCCTGAACAGTTGAAAAGCCTACGAACTGCCTCGGTAGGGGGCAAGCCTGCGGGCCCGGCCCTTCCCCGCGAGCCGGGTGCCGGGGCGGGCCAAAGCCCGCGCGCACGCCCACCCAGCGGCCATCCGGGCCCTCACCGGCCCCGGGGAAACCCCTCCTCCCCCAGCGCCGCCGCCATGAGCATGGTGGCGGCGTGGATCGCCACGATCGCCCCGACATCTTCCGCGTAGCCCCCGCCGCACACGATCGCCACCGGGGCCCCCGCCGCCGCCGCCGCCGCGAACACCCGCCGGTCGCGCTCCACGAGCCCTCCCCGCGACACCGCGAGCCGGCCCAGGCGGTCGCCGGCGTAGGGGTCGGCCCCGGCGATGTAGAGCACCAGGTCGGGCCGCCAGTCGACGACGGCCCCGAGCACCGTCTCCACGGCGTCGAGGTAGGGGGCGTCGCCGGCGCCGTCGGGCAGGCCGACGTCGAGCGAGCCGGCGCACTTCCGCAGCGGGAAATTGCGCTCGCCGTGGACCGAGGCGGTGAACACGGTGGGATCGGCGGCGAAGATGTCGGCGGTGCCGTTGCCCTGATGGACGTCGAGATCGACGATCGCCACCCGGCCGGCCGCGCCGCGGGCCTGCATCTCCCGGGCGGCCACGGCGGTGTCGTTGAACACGCAGTAGCCCTCCCCCCAGTCGCGCCCCGCGTGGTGCGTGCCGCCGGCGAGGCTCGCGGCGACGCCATCCTCGAGCGCCGCCGCCGCCGCGTCGACCGCCGCGCCGGTGCTGCGCAGGCTGCGCTCCACCAGCTCGGGGCTCCAGGGGAAACCGATGCGGCGCACCTCGGCGGCGGAGAGGGTGCCGGCGAGGACGCGGCCCACGTAGGCCGCGTCGTGGACGCGGAGGATCTCCTCGTCGGTGGCGGCGTGCGGCTCGATGAACTCCAGCGCCGCTCCGGCCGCGGCGTGGGCCTCGAGGCGCTCGCGCAGAAGGCGGTACTTGGCGAGCGGGAAGCGGTGGCCCGGCGGCAGCGGCAGCGGATGACGGTCGGAGGGGAAGACGCGCATCGAACGTCACCTGCGGCCGGTCGCGGCCTCACCTCCACCCGGAGCGTGTCCCGGACGGCGTTTCCCCTCGTCCCGGCGCGTCGACCTGCGTTCGGGCCGGGCCGTCAGGCGGCGGGCTCGAACCCATCGGCCGCGGCGGGTGGATCGTCGGCATCGGTGGCCCGCCCCTCGGGCCGATCACCCTCCGGCCCGTCCTCCGACCCGGGATGGCCGAGGATGGCGTCGATCCCGGGAAAGTCGGGGGATCCCAGCGGGATGAATCCCTCCGCGGGCGCGGGCCCGGTCATGCGGCCGCCCCGGGGGCGCAGCGGCGGCAGCCACCACACCACGCCGTTGTGCATGACGATCCGGTTGATCCCCATCGCGCACCCCGCTCCTCCCGCGGCCCCCGCGCGCAGCCCGCGCCGCGGCCCCCCGAATCCTGAAGTGCTATCGATCCGCCGCCGCCCCCCACGCCGCCGCGGCGGCGGGTCCCGGCGCGTCCGGTACGACCCGCTCCTTTTCACCGCCTCTCGTGGGAGGCGGGGGGTTCACCGCCTCTCGTGGCAGGCGGGGGGTTCACCGCCTCTCGTGGGAGGCGGGGCGGTTCCCCCGCCTCGCAGCGGGAGGCCATGCGGCACGACACCGTCGGCGAGGGCAGCCACGGCAGCGCTTGACTGACCCGTTTTTCCGCTCCCAACCGTCCTCGGGCCCCCCCACAGCCCCCCACCAAGAGGGGCCCGATCGCTTTCCAACGCCCTGCCCAGCCCGTACCCTGTCCCATGGAGTGCCCGCGGGACGCGGCCCCGCGCACTCGCCATCAGGCAGGCATCCCGGTCGTTTCCCGCGTCGACGGGCGCGGTGGAAGGCGGGCATGAGCGAGATCCTCTTCCAGTACTACC
>CAISKG010000282.1 GCA_903885855.1 uncultured Planctomycetaceae bacterium | reverse complement strand
GCCGCGCGGCGCGGCGGAACTGGCGGCCGGGGTGGCGCGGATCCTCGACGAGGAGGCGGCGGCGATCGCCGCCGGCCAGCCGCGTCGGCGCCTCGCCCACGGCGGCTACCGCCTCGACGACCTGCGCCGCGACGGCCTCGTCGACCTTCCCCGGCTCCTGTGCGGGGCCGCCGGCACGCTGGCCATCGTCACGGAGGCCACGCTCCGCACCGTGCCCCTCGAGGGCGCGTCGGCGGTGGTGCTGTTCCTCTTCGAGTCGCTCGAGAAGGCGGGGCTGGCGGCGCAGCGTCTCGCCCCGCTCTCCCCCAGCGCCTGCGACCTCTTCGACAAGCGGCATCTGGCGCTGGCGCGCGGGGCCCGGGTGGACTTCGATCTGCTCATTCCCCCCGCGGCCGACGCGGGGCTGCTCGTCGAGTTCACCACCGCCGACGGGGCGACGGCCGGGGCGCGGGTCGACGACGCCATCAAGCGCCTCCAGGGCGCGCGGCGGCTGTGCATCGACGTGCGGCGCGCCGACGACGCCTTCGACGCGGCCATGTTCTGGGATCTCTCGCGCCATCTGGTGTCGATGCTCCACGGCGTCCGCGGGGAATCGCGCCCGGTGCCGTTCGTCGAGGACATCGTCGTTCCCCCGCCGGCGCTGCCGGAGTTCCTCGTCAGGCTCCAGGCGGTGCTCAAGCGGCAGGCGGCCACCGCGATGGTCTTCGGCCACGCCGGCCACGGCCAGCTCCACGTCCGGCCGTACGCCGCCCCGGCCAGTGCCGCCGACCGCGCGGCGCTCGTGCGCCTCGCCGAGGCGCTGTACGAGGAGGTGGTGGCGGTGGGGGGGACGATCGGCGGCGAGCAGGGGCTCGGGCTGTCGCGGACGGCGCTGTTCGCACGTCACTTCCCGGAGATGGCGGCGGTGTTCCGTCGGGTGAAGCGGCTCTTCGATCCGCGCGGGATCCTCAACCCCGGCAAGATCGTCGACGCGGCCGACGACTACCCCTTCCGCGCCCTGCCCCTGCCCCAGCCCGAGCCCGCCGCGGACGCGGCCGGGGCGCCGTCGCTCCTGCCCGCGCTGCCGGTGCTGCACTGGGCGCCGCCGGGGGCCGCCGGCGAGGTGGACGCCTGCAACGGCTGCGGTGCCTGCCGGTCGCTCGCGCCCTCCGGGCGCATGTGCCCGCGCTACCGCGAGGATCCGGCCGAGGAGGCCTCGCCGCGTGCCAAGGCGAATCTGTTCGGCGCCTTCCTCTCGGGGCGGATCGATCCCAAGAGCCTCACCAGCGACGAGGTGAAGGCGATCGCCGACACCTGCTTCCACTGCCACCAGTGCCGCGTGGAGTGTTCGGCGGGGGTGGACGTGCCGGCGCTGGTGATGCAATTGCAGGGCGCGCACGTCGCGGAGAACAGCCTCGGCCTCTCGCGCTGGCTGCTGTCACGGATCGACGGCCTCTCGAGGCTGGGCGGCGCCGTCGCCCCGCTGGCCAACCTGGCCATCGCCGACCCGCGCCTGCGCTGGCTGCTCGAGAAGACCGTCGGCATCGCCCAGGGGCGCAAGCTGCCGCGGTTCACCGGCAATCGCACGCTGCGCTGGGCGGCGCGGCGCGGCCTGACGCGCCCCTCGCGGCGGGCGGGCACGCGCGTGCTCTACTTCCTCGACACCTGGGCCGCGCGCCACGATCCGCTCCTCGCCGAGGCATTCGTGGGGATCCTCGAGCGGCACGGCGTGGGGGTGTCGATCGACCCCCGGCTGCGGTCCTCCGGGATGGCGCTGGTCGCCGCCGGCGACGTCGTGGCGGCACGGCGCCTGGCCGCGCGGAACGTGCGGGTGTTGGCGGAGGCGGTGCGCCTTGGCCACCGGATCGTCTGCACGGAGCCGGCCGCCGTGACCGCCATCACCCACGCCTATCCGCTGCTGGTGGAAGACGACGACATGGACCGCGTCGTGGCCGCCACCTGCGACGCGGCGACGTTCCTGCGGGAATTGCACCGGGACGGCCGGCTGCGGCTCGACTTCGCGCCGCTCCCCGCCCGGGTGCTCTACCACGCGCCCTGCCATGTCCGCACCACGAGCCCCGGCGGCGTGGTGCCGGCCGCCCACCTCCTCCGGCTCGTGCCCGGCCTGCAGGTGGACGCCGCCGACCGGGGATGCTCGGGGATGGCCGGGGCGTGGGGGCTGCACCACGATCACCACCGCACCAGCCTGCGGATCGGAAGGGGGCTCGTGGCGGCGATGCGCGACGGCGCCGTCGACGCCGGCGCTACCGAGTGCAGCGCCTGCCGGATACAAATGGAGCAGGGCACCACGCGGCCCACCGTCCACCCCATCAAACTGCTGGCGAGGGCCTGGGGGCTGCTCCCCGGGCCGCAGGGGCTCGACGGCCTCCTCGACGCCCCCAGCGGGCGGCTGACCACCAGTTGACAGGACGCGGCCGCCCCCCCGGCCGGTGCTGCGAGATGCCGATCGATCCCCATCCATTCCCCGCCGCCGCCCCCTCGCAATCCGCCGACGGCGCCGCCACGGTCCGCGCGGCGCTGTTCGCCGGCGTGGCGGAGGCGGCCGGCACGCGCGGCCTGGTGGTGCCGTGGAGCGGGGGCACGGTGGCCGACCTGCGCCGCGCGCTCGAGCGGGCCTGTCCGGCGGCGGCGGCGCTCCTGGCGCGCAGCGCCATCGCGCTGGGCTCGCGCTACGCCCGCGACGACGATCCGGTCGCGGCCGGCGACGACGTGGCGGTGATCCCGCCGGTGAGCGGAGGCTGACGCCGTGACGGTCGCCGATCCCCCGCCGCGCGATCCCGCGCCGCCGCGCGGCGCCTGCCGGCTGGTGCGCGGGCCGATCGACGGCGCGGCGAGCCTGGCGGCGGTGGCCGATCCGGCCGCCGGAGGCAACGTGCTCTTCGTCGGCACGACGCGCTCGATCACCGCCGGCACGGTCACCCTGGGGCTCGAGTACGAGGCGCACGAGCCGATGGCCCTGGCCCTCCTCGAAGCGCTCCGCGCCGAGGCGATCGAGCGCTTCGCGCTCTGCGGGTGCGACGTGGTCCACCGACTGGGTGCCGTGGCCGTCGGCGAGGCGAGCATCGCCATCGCCGCCAGCGCGCCGCACCGGGGCGCGGCGTTCGCGGCGGCCGAATGGCTCCTGGCACGCGTCAAGGAGGCGGTGCCGGTGTGGAAGTGCGAGGAGGGCCCCGGCGGCGCCCGCGCCTGGGTGCATCCCCACGCGATGCCCGGCCGCGACGGAGGCGCCGCATGACCGCCTCCATCCCCTCCGCGGCGCCCCCCACGCGGCTCGTCGACGGATTCGGCCGCGTCCACACCGACCTGCGCGTCTCGGTCACCGATCGTTGCACGCTGCGCTGCACCTACTGCATGCCGCTGGAGGCCACCTTCCGCCCGCAGCGCGACCTGCTTTCCTTCGACGAGATCGCGCGGGTGGTCGCCGTGGCGGCCCGGCTGGGCGTGCGCTCGGTGCGCCTCACCGGCGGCGAGCCGCTCCTGCGCGCCGGCCTCCACCGGCTGGTGGCGCGTCTGGTGGCCGTGCCGGGGATCGACGAGGTGGCGCTCACCACCAACGGCCTGCTGCTGGACGCGCAGGCCGCGGAGCTGCGCGCCGCGGGGCTCGCGCGGGTGAACGTCAGCCTCGACGCCATCGACGACGAGGCCTTCCGGCGCGTGGCCCGCGCCGACGGCCTGGATCGCGTCCTGGCCGGCCTGGCGGCCGCCCGGGCGGCGGGGTTCGCCCCGGTGCGCGTCAACGCGGTCGCGGTGCGCGGCGTGACGGAGGGGCAGGCGGTGGCGCTGGTGCGCTACTGCCGCGCGGAGGGGCACCATCCGCGCTTCATCGAATTCATGCCGCTGGACGCCGAGTCGGGCTGGAGCGGCGCCCAGGTGCTCACCGGTGCCGAGGTGCGGGCGATCCTGGAGGCGGAGTTCGGGGCCCTCGAGCCGGTGGCGCCGGCGGACCCCGGCCAGCCGGCCGTCGACT
>CAISKG010000281.1 GCA_903885855.1 uncultured Planctomycetaceae bacterium | reverse complement strand
GGCGGCCGCCGCGCTCCCGGGCGCCGCAAGCCTCGGCGCCGCCGAGCCCGCCGCCGCCGGGGCCGCGCCGGGGGCCGACGACGCCCGACTGGCTGCCTTCTTCCGCGACCACCTCGACCGTTCCTTCCGGCTCCGGCCGCTCGAGGCGAGCTCGCTCGGCGACCACCGCTTCGACGCGCTCCTCGACGACATCTCGCCGGAGGCGCGGGGGAGATGGGAGGAGGCGTGGCGCGACCGCCTCGGGGCGCTCGAGCGGGAGTTCGCGGGGGCCGATCTCTCCGTCGACGGCCGGATCGACCACGACATCCTCCGTGACGATCTGGTGCGCAACTTGTGGTCGGCGGAGAACGAGCGCCCCTACGAGCAGGACGCGCGCGTGTACGGGTCGTACACGACCGACAGCGTGTTCTCGCTGCTGACGCAATCGACGCTCGCGAAGGAGGAGAACGTCGCCAACGCCATCGCGCGGATGAAGGCCGTGCCGGACGTCGTCGCCGCGGCGCGGGCCTCGCTCACCGATCCGGTGCCCACCATGCTCGAGACGGCGATCGCCCAGAACCGCGGCTCGATCGCCTTCTACTCCAAGGATCTGTTCGCGTTGGTGGGGGAGTCGCCGCAGATGCCGGCGCTGCGCGAGGCGGCCAAGCCGGTGGTCGCGGCGCTCGAGCGCCACCAGGAGTTTCTCGAGAAGGAGCTGCGGCCGCGGGCCCGGGGCGAATGGCGCCTGGGGAAGGAGAAATTTTCGCGCAAGCTCGAGCTCGTCCTCGACATGGGCTGGGACGCAGAGCGCGTCGTCGAGGAGGCGCGGCGGGAATTCGACCGCGTCCACGGCGATCTGGTGGCCGTGTCGCGGCAGCTGTGGCACCGCCACTTCCCCGGCGAGCCGCTCCCGCCGGAGGACGAGGCGGGCCGGCGCGAGCTGGTGCGGCGCGTGATCGGGGCGGTGAACCGCGACCACGGCGCCCCGGAGACGCTCGTGGGGGACATCCGCGAGACGGTGGCGGGGCTCAAGGACTTCATCCGCGCGGCGGACATCGTCGGCCTGCCCGACCCCGACCGCTGCCGGATCCTCGAGATGCCGGAGTTCCGTCGCGGCAACTCCGCCGCCTACCTCGAGAACGCGCTGCCGCTGGATCCCGACGGACCGAGCACCTACGCCATCAGCCCGCCCCCGGCGGCCTGGGACGAGCGCCGCCGCGAGAGCTTCCTCGAGGAATACAACCGGCAGATGCTCCGGATCCTCACCATCCACGAGGCCTATCCGGGCCACTACGTGCAGCTGGAGTGGTCGAACCGCTGCCCGTCGCTGGTGCGGAAGGTGCTGCAGTCGGGGACGTTCATCGAGGGGTGGGCGGTGTACACCGAGCAGATGATGCTCGACCAGGGCTACGGCGCGGGTGATCCGGCGCTGCGGCTGATGCAGTTGAAGTTCTATCTGCGGGCGGTGTGCAACGCGATCCTCGACCACGGCATGCACTGCGAGGAGTGGAGCGACGAGAAGGCGCTCGCCTTCCTCGTCGGCGACGCCTTCCAGACAGAAGGGGAGGCGCGGCCGAAGATCGTGCGCGCCAAGCAGAGCTCGGTGCAGCTCTCCACCTACTTCGCCGGGCGCACGGCGATGCACCGGCTCCGCCAGGAGATCCAGCGCGAACAGGGGGAGGCCTTCGACCTCGGCCGCTACCACGAGGCGGTGCTCTCCTGCGGTTCGGTGCCGGTGAAGCACCTGCCGGTACTGGTCCGCGAACGCCTCAAGGCCCCGCGCTGAATAACCCGGCCCGTGCCCCGGGAGGGCCCCACCCACGACGCACGACGAGGTGGGGGGACGCCCGTGCCCCGGGAGCCGGCGCCATCCACAAGCGCACGACGAGATGGGGGGGCGCCCGTGCCCCGGGAGCCGGCGCCATCCACAAGCGCACGACGAGGTGGGGGGGCGCCCGTGCCCCGGGAGCCGGCGCCATCCACAAGCGCACGACGAGGTGGGG
>CAISKG010000280.1 GCA_903885855.1 uncultured Planctomycetaceae bacterium | reverse complement strand
TGGCGATCCTGGCGGCCCTCGTGCCGGCGCTGGCCGCCTACCGGGCCGACGTGTCGCGCTGGCTGCAGGGCTCCGGCTGACCCCCGGCCGGCCGTCCCCGCGCTCGAAAAACCGTGCCGCCGCCTCCAATCGGCGCAGGAGCCCGGGCCGGCCGGCTGCTAAAATCGGGGTATGAACCACACCCACCGCCCCCGCTTCCGCCGCGCCCTCGCGCTCGTGCTCCTGCCGCTGGCCCTCGCCGCGCCCACGACGGCCCGGGCCTGCCCCTTCTGCAGCGCCGTCTCGCTGACGTTCGCGCAGGAGATCGCCCAGAGCCAGGTGGCCGTCGTCGCCCGGCTCGTCGAGCCCCCGGAGGCCGCGTCGCTCCTGCCGCGCGCCGACGGCCCGCTCCCCAAGGGGCGCTTCGCCGTCGTCGAGGCCCTCAAGGGGGGTGACTTGCTCGAGGGGGCGGAGCTCGTCGAGGCCGACGGCGTCCGCCTCGTGGAGACGATCATGCTCGAGGCGAAGCCGGCCGGCTCCACCTACCTCCTCCTGGCGGTCGAGCCGCCGAAGCTCGTGTGGTCGAGCCCGATCCCGGTGAGCGAGCGCGGGATCGAGTACCTGCGGCGGCTCGGTGAGCTCCCCGCCAAGGGGCCCGACCGCCTCGCCTTCTTCCAGAAGCACCTCGAGGACGCCGACGAGGCGCTGGCGCGCGACGCCTACGACGAATTCGCCGTGGCTCCCTACGAGGACGTCCGCGGCCTCGAGAGCCGGATGGATCCCACCCAACTGCTGACCTGGATCGAGGATCCCAAGGTGCCCGCCAACCGCCGGCGGCTCTACGCCACCATGCTCGGCGTCTGCGGCACGAAGGCCGACGCCGACCGGATCGGGGCGATCCTCGAGGAGTTCGATCCGCCGAAGGAGCGCCGCGAGGTGCGCACCGGCCTCGACGCCCTCATCGCCTGCTACGCCACCCTCAAGGGGCCCGAGGGGCTCGATCTCGTCGACGCGCTCTTCATCGACCGGACCGCTCGGCGCGTGCCCTTCACCGAGACCTACGCCGCGGTGATGGCGCTGCGCTTTCTCGGCGAGGAGTCGTCGGTGGTCCCGCGGGAGCGCGTGCTCGAGTCGCTGCGGCGATTGCTCGCGGACCCCAAACTCGCCGATCTGGTGATCGCCGATCTGGCCCGCTGGGAGGATTGGTCGGTCATCGACCGGCTGGCGGAGCTTTTCGAGGGCGCCGACGACGACAATCTCTTCGTCCGCGAGCCGATCGTGAACTACCTCAAGAGCTGCCCCGACCCGCGCGCCGTCGACGTCCTGGCGCGGCTGGAGAAGATCGACCCCGAGGCCTTCCGCCGGGCCGCGACGCTCGGCGGCCTCGCCGCGGCGCTGGCCCCGAAGCCGGCCGCCACGGATGCGGCCGCCGCCACCCCGCCCCCCGCGCCGGCCGCATCCGCCGCCGGCGCCGAACCTCCCGCCGGCGATCCGGACGACCGCGATCCCGGCGAGCCGGCCGGCGCCACCCTCGCGGCCGGCGATCCCGCGGCCGGCACCGCTCCCGCCGGCGACCTGGCGACCCGGCTGCCCAAGGTGCTCGGCGACGAGGATGCCACCGACGACCGGGCCGCCGTGGATCCCGCCGCACCGGTCGCGGCGCCGCGCGCCGGCTCGGCCCAGCCCAAGGCTCCCCCCGCGGCCGCCGCCCCGTCCGCGCCCCCGATCGCGCGCTGGTTCGGGATCGGGGCAGCCGTCGGGCTCCTCGCCTACCTCGCGCGGCGGGCGCGCCGTGCCGTGCGTGCCGCCTGAACGCTTCCCCGCGCCCGCTTCCCCACCTTTCCCGCCCCAGCCGCCGACACCGCCATGAGCGCCTCCCTCCCGGACTCCCGTCTCCACGATGCCGCGGTGGAACCGATCGCCGACGGCCTCGAGCAGTACCGCGCCCTGGGCGGAACGACGATCGCCGCCGCGGTGCTCGCGCTCCTCTCGCCGCTGGGATTCGTCGACTGGTGGCTGCTGGCGGTGCCGCTGCTGGCGGCGGTGCTGGGATTCGTCGGCTGGCGCGACGTGCTCGCACGCCCCGACGTCCTCGCCGGCAAGGGCCTCTCGATCGGCGCCGCGGCGGCGGGAGCCCTGCTCTTCGCCGGCGGCCTGTGGTACCAGGCCACCGTCTACGCCCGCGAGCTGCCCCCCGGCTTCGAGCGCTTGAGCTACGCGGCCCTGCAGCCCGAGGAGGGCATGCCGGCCCTGGCGATCCCGCCGTCGGCGGTGAAGATGGACGGCCGCAACGTGCTCATCAAGGGCTACATGTATCCCGGGAAGCGCCAGCAGGGGATCCGGCAGTTTCTCCTCGTCCGCGATCAGGGCGACTGCTGCTTCGGCGGCGATCCGAAGATCACCGACCGGGTGCTGGTGCAGATGGCCGACAAGGGGGGGATCGACTTCTCCGCCCGGCTGCGGAAGATCGCCGGCAAGTTCTCGATCCGACCGTCGGGCGCGCCCGAGGTGGACGGTGGGGTGCTGTATCACCTGGAGGATGCCGTTGTGCGCTAGTTTTACGTGGACGAAGCCATCCATGGCCTTCGTCCACGGGCTCCGATCCGCCGCCTCCCGCGGCGGTCGAGTCACGCGGCTTCTTGGGGCGCCATCCATGG
>CAISKG010000279.1 GCA_903885855.1 uncultured Planctomycetaceae bacterium | reverse complement strand
CATCGGCGCGGCGCTGGCCGCCCGCGGCGTGGAGATCGTCGGCGACGCCGCCACCCGGGCCCTGCTCCCGGAGGCCGGCGCGGCCACCGACGCCGACTTCGCGGCCGAGTTCCTCGGGCCCAGGATCTCCGTGGCGGTGGTCGACTCGCTCGACGCCGCCATCGACCACGTCAACCGCTTCGGCTCGCGCCACACCGACGCCATCGTGACCGCCGACGACGCCGCGGCGCGGCGCTTCGCCGCGCGCGTCGACACGGCCGTGGCCGTGGTCAACGCCAGCACGCGGTTCAACGACGGCGGCGAGCTGGGCCTCGGCGCCGAGATCGGGATCTCGACCGACAAGCTCCACGCCCGGGGGCCGTGCGGCCCGCGCGAACTGACCACCTACAAGTACGTCGTCACCGGCACCGGCCAGACGCGGGGCTGACCCGCGCCCGCCCACACTCCTGCAGGATCACCATGCGTCCCATCCATCTCCTCCTCCCGCTCCTGGCCCTCCTCGCCATGCCGCACCCCTCCCGTGCCGCCGATCCCGCGCCGTCCGCCGCCGGCCCCGTCGCCGACGAGCCGCACGATCCCCACCAATGGCTCGAGGAGGTGACGGGCGAGAAGCAGCTCGCCTGGGTGCGCGAGCGCAACGATCGCGTCATGAAGGCCCTGGCCGACGACGACGGCTTCCGGGCCCTCGAAGGGCGCATCCTCTCGATCCTCGATTCCAAGGACCGCATCCCCACGATCGCGAAGATCGGCGACCGCTTCTACAACTTCTGGCGCGACGGCAAGAACCCGCGCGGCGTGTGGCGCCGCACGACGCTGGAGGAGTACCGCAAGCCGCAGCCGGCCTGGGAGACCGTCATCGATCTCGACGCCCTGGGGGCGGCCGAGAAGGAGAACTGGGTGTGGCACGGCGCCACGGTGCTCGAGCCCGACGACCGGCGCTGCCTCGTGGCCCTGTCGCGCGGCGGCGCCGACGCCGAGGTGGTGCGCGAGTTCGACCTCGTCACGAAGTCGTTCGTGGAGGGGGGCTTCGAGCTGCCGGAGGCGAAGAGCCGCGTCTCCTGGCGCGACGCCGACACGCTGCTGGTGGGCACCGACTTCGGCGCCGGATCGATGACCACCTCCGGCTACCCGCGCACGGTGCGCGTCTGGAAGCGCGGCACGCCGCTCGACTCGGCCGAACTGGCCTACGAGGGCGCCGAGGACGACATGAGCGTGACGGCCTTCAAGGACCTGACGCCCGGCTTCGAGCGCGAGTTCTACGTCCGGCAGAAGACCTTCTGGACCAACGACCTCTACGAGCGGCGCGACGGCGAACTCGTCCAGGTGCCCAAGCCGGAGGATGCCAACGCCAGCCTCCACCGCGAGTGGCTGCTGCTCGAGCTGCGGAAGGACTGGGACACCGGCGCCACCGTCTATCCCGCCGGGGCCCTCCTGGCGATCGACCACGAGCGCTTCATGGCCGGCGACCGCGACTGCCACGTCCTCTTCCGCCCCACGCCGCGGTCGTCGCTGGTGGGCTTCTCCCCCACGCGGCATCACCTCCTCGTGACCACGCTCGACAACGTGCGCAACCGCATCGAGGCGCTCTCCTGGCAGGGGGGGAAGTGGCTGCGCGAGCCGCTCGCCGGCGTCCCCGATCTGGGCACGGCGAGCGTGGCCGCGGTCGATGATCTCGACAGCGACGATTTCTTCCTCGTCACGGCCAGCCCCCTCCAGCCCTCGACGCTGTCGCTGGGGTCGCTGCCGGCCGCCGGCCCGCCGCGGGCCGGCGAGGTCGCCGCGCTCAAGAGCGCCCCCTCCTTCTTCGACGCCGCCGGGCTCGTCGTGGAGCAGCACGAGGCGACCAGCGCCGACGGCACGAAGATCCCCTACTTCCAGATCGGGCGGAAGGACCTGCCGCTCGACGGCTCGACCCCCACGCTCCTCTACGGCTACGGCGGCTTCGAGATCCCGCTCCTCCCTGGTTACGAGGCGGTGACCGGGGCGGCGTGGCTCGAGAAGGGCAACGTCTCGGTGATCGCCAACATCCGCGGCGGCGGCGAATTCGGGCCGGCCTGGCACCAGTCGGCGCTCAAGGCCAACCGGCCCCGCGCCTACGAGGACTTCATCGCCGTCGGCGAGGACCTCGTCCGCCGCAAGGTGACGTCTCCGCAGCACCTGGGCATCAAGGGAGGGAGCAACGGCGGCCTGCTGATGGGCAACATGCTCGTCCGCCGCCCCGACCTGTGGGGGGCCGTCGTCTGCCAGGTGCCGCTGCTGGACATGCGGCGCTACCACCGGCTCCTGGCCGGCGCCAGCTGGCAGGGGGAGTATGGCAATCCCGATCTCCCCGAGGAGTGGGACTTCATCCGTGGCTTCTCCCCCTACCACAACGTCGACCCCGCCGCCGAGTATCCGCCGATCCTCATCACGACGAGCACGCGCGACGACCGCGTCCATCCGGGGCACGCCCGGAAGATGGCGGCGCGGCTCGAGGAGACCGGCAAGCCGGTGCTCTCCTACGAGAACATCGAGGGGGGCCACGGCGGCGCCGCCGACAACAAGCAGCGCGCCTTCATGGACGCCCTCGGCTGGAGCTTCCTCGGCCGCGAGCTCCAGTAGGGCTCAATCGGCGGCGATCTCCTCGAGGAGCCGGCGCGGCACGCCGATCCCGATGCCGTGCACGGGGCCGGTGAGCGCGGCGGCCCCGGGCGCGGCGAAGCCGACCTTCGGCGCCACGAACGTGGCGGTGTGGGTGGCGCGCACGCACGCCCCGGGGGCGGCGCCGGTGTCGCAGTCGAGGCCGGAGGGGAGATCGAGGGCCAGCACGCGCGCGGCCCCCTCCGCGGCGGCGTTGATCGCGTCGATCGCGGTGGCCACGTCGCCGCGCGCAGGCCCGCTCGCGCCGGTCCCCAGCAGGGCGTCGACGATCCAGTCGCTCCCCGAGAGCGCCGCGGCCCAGGCCGCCCCGCCGGCCCCGGCGAGGGGTACGGTCGGGATCCCGGACCGTGTCACGACGTGCCAGTTGGTCGCGGCGTCGCCGGCGAGGCCGGCGGGATCGCAGGCCAGCAGAACCCGCACGTCGTGGCCGAGGTTCTCGAGGTGCCGGGCGACGACGAACCCGTCGCCGCCGTTGTTGCCGCGGCCGCAGGCGACCGCCACGCGGCGCGGGCCGCCGGCGAGGGCATGGAGCAGTTCGGCCGCGCCACGGCCGGCGTTCTCCATGAGGACGATGCCGGGGAGGCCGTAGCGCTCGATCGCGCGGGCGTCGACCCGGCGGACCTCGTCTCGGGTGAGCGGACGCATGGCACGACTCCCTGGGGCGGCGGGGAACGGGTCAGCCCACGCACCGCGGCGACCAGACGACGACGTCGATCGCCGCGGCGCAGTGCAGGAGCGGCGGCCCCGGGGGAAGGGCCAAGCCGTGGGGCGCCACGAGCGCCGAGGCCTCGATCGTGCCGCGGCAGGCGGCGGTCTGCCCCGCGAGTCTGGCAGCCCGGCGCGGCCGAGGGAAGCCGCGCCATCCCGGCCCCCGGCGACGTCGCCGGGGCCGATCAGCGGTCGGCGTAGACGCGCGTGGTCTCTTCCTTCGTGATCGGCGCCGGCTG
>CAISKG010000278.1 GCA_903885855.1 uncultured Planctomycetaceae bacterium | reverse complement strand
GGCCGGGAGGGGCCGAGGATCCGCCGTCGGCGGCCCCCCGCTCGGCGAGCGCCGCGTGCAGGTGGCGCGGGATCCGCAGCACGTGCGCCGGGCGCTCGGCCTCCTCGCGCACCCGCAGCGTGGCCTCGAGCGGCGGCTCGGCCCGGAGGTCGTCCGGCACGCGGATGTCGGCCAGCACGGCGCCCGAGGGGATCGCCAGCGGCAGGCCGATGGACGCCGCGGCGAGCGCCGCATGCAGCAGGGCCGGGAGGGAGGGCCGGGGCGGACGCATGGCAGGGCTCCTCATGGCATGGTCGATCCGGCGCCGGCGACGGCGCACCCCCGCAGGCTATCACCTCCGCGCCGGGCGGGCCACCGGCGGCGCATGGGCCGCCGCGGTCGGCCGCGCGGCGATCCGGCCGCGATCAGCCCGCGAAGGGGAGCAGTTCGGCCACGCCGCCCGGCATCGTCAGCGCGGACAGCGGCGTGCCGTCGGCCACCGGCGTGACGCCGTCGCGGCGCGTGAGGGCGAGCTTGGGCTGGTGGCGGAGGTGCTCCTCGAGTTCCTTCGCCAGCGCCTTCTGGCGGGCCTCGGGCAGCTTGCCGAAGGCCTCGCGGCCGCGGCACTTGGGGAAGGCCCGGCAGCCGAGCCAGGGACCGCGTTTGCCGTCACGGAGGTTCATCAGGTCGCCGCACTTGGCGCAGGCGATGTCGGTCACCAGCGGCGGCGGCGCGGGAAACTTCACGTTCCCCTTCTTGTCCAGATTGAGGATGAAGTCGGGGGCCTCGGCCGGCGCGTCGGCCGCCTTCTTCCCCTTCGGCTTCGGCGTCCGCGGCTTGTCCTCGACCAGGAAGTCGCCGAAGCGGCCGGTGCGTTTCACCATCGGCACCCCGGCGGGGGAGAGGAGGTCGATCTGCTCCGGCAGCAGCGGCCGGCGCTGGCGGTCGACCGGCATGGCGTAGGTGCAGGCGGGCCGCTCCTTGGGCTTGGCCCGCTTGGCGGGCTTCTTCTTGCCCCCCTTGCCGGCCGGCGCGGCGACCGGCTCGTCGACGATCTTCTCGTTGAACCCCGAGCAGGAGAGAAACTCCCCCTTCCCGCCGAGCCGGTACTCGAGGCGGCGGCCGCACGTCGGACAGGCCCAGGGGGAGGGCTCCGACTTGGCCTTCTCGTGCTCCTGTTCCATCGCCTGATCGAGCTTCGGGACGAGCTCGTCGTGGAACTCGTGGAGCACGTCCGTCCAGCGCTTCGCCCCCTGGGCGACGAGATCGAGCTCGCGCTCGATCTCGCGCGTGTACCCGATCTCGATGAACTGGTCGCGGAAGCCGCGCTCCAGGAATCCGGTCACCGCCTCCCCCATCGCCGTGGCATGGAAGCGGCGGTCCTGCTGGACGACGTAGCCGCGCTGCTCGATGACGTTGATGATGCTGGCGTAGGTGGAGGGGCGGCCGATCCCCTCCTCCTCCATCTTCTTCACGAGCGTCGCCTCGGTGTAGCGCGGCGGCGGGGCCTGGAACTTCTGCCGCGGCGCGATGTCGAAGGGGGCCAGCTCCGTCCCCTTGGCGAAGTCGGGGAGCACCTGCTCGCCGTCGTCGCGCGGGCTGCCGGTGATCCGGTAGAAGCCCTCGAATCGCAGCACGCGGCCGCTGGCCTTGAACACCGCGCCGGTGTCGCGGTCGCTGCGGCGCATCCGTACGGCGGTCGAATCCCACTCCGCGTCGGTCGACTGGCAGGCCACGAAGCACTGCCAGATGAGGCGGTAGAGCTTGAGCTGCTCGTCGGTGAGGGCGGCGGCGATGCGCTCCGGCTCGCGGAAGGCGTCGGTCGGCCGGATCGCCTCGTGGGCCTCCTGGGCGGCCTCGTTGGAGCTGGTGTAGGTGCGCGGCTTCTCCGGCACCCACGCCGCCCCGTGGCGCTCCTGGAGGTAGCGCCGGGCCATGTCGATCGCCTCCCGGGAGAGGTTGGTCGAGTCGGTGCGCATGTAGGTGATGAGACCCACGCGCCCCTCGTCGGGGAGGTCGATCCCCTCGTAGAGCTGCTGGGCGATGCGCATCGTGCGGTCGGTCGACATGCCCAGCCGGCTCGAGGCCGCCTGCTGGAGGGTGCTCGTGATGAACGGCGGGAAGGGGCGCGACCGGGTGCGCGTGACGTCGATCGACTCGACGCGGTAGCGGGCTTCCGGGGCGGGTGTGCCGGCGATGCGCAGGACGTTCTTCCCGCGCCCCTTTCCCGACTCGTCCGTCTCGCGCACCACCGACACGCCGACGAGCCCGGCCGCCTCCGCCGCGGCCTGCACCGCCGGCGCGAGATCGGCCGTCGAGGTGTTCTCGGCCTCGATCTTCAGGGGCTTGCCCCCCACCTCGACCAGGTCGCACGACAGGGCGCGCTGTTCGGCCAGCCAGGCCATGCGCTCGCGGACGAGCGGGCCCTTCCCCTGGGGGTCGCGCCGGGCGAGGAAGGCGCCCCACTCACGGTGGAGATCGCCGGCCCGCGCGACGTCGAACGCCATGCACCCGGTGATCTCCCACGACTCCGCCGGCGTGAAGGCGCGGATCTCGCGCTCCCGCTCGACCACGATCCGCGTGGCCACGCTCTGCACGCGCCCCGCCGAGAGGCCGCCGGCGACCTTCTTCCAGAGCACGGGCGACACCCGGTAGCCCACGATCCGGTCGACGATGCGCCGCGCCTGCTGGGCCTCGACGCGCGGCATGTTGATCGGACGGGGCTTGCGGAAGGCCTGCTGGATCTCCGTCTTGGTGATCGCGTCGAAGGTCACGCGCTTGGCGTGCGCCGGATCGACCCCGAGCACGTCGGCCAGGTGCCAGGCGATCGCCTCCCCCTCGCGGTCCAAGTCGGTGGCGAACCAGATGTCCGCGGCGTCCTTGGCCAGGCGGCGGAGGTCGGCGACCTTCTTCTTCTTGTCGTCGTCGATCTCGTAGGTGGGGGCGAAATCATGGTCGATATCGACCCCCGGGACCGGCTGCTTCGAGCCCTTGGGGGCGCGGCTGGGGAGATCGCGGATGTGGCCGATCGAGGCCTCGACGACGAATCCCGGGCCGAGGTACTTGCCGATCGTCTTGGCCTTCGCCGGGCTCTCGACGATCACGAGCTGGTAGTCGCCCGGAGGGCGGGCGGCCCGGCCCGCGGGGGTCGATTTCGGGGCGGCTCGGCGGGTCGCAGTCTTCTTGGCCATGCTCGGTTCGACTCGCCACGGCGAGCGGATGGGGGCGTCGGATGCGGGCGGGGGAAGGGACGCGGTGACGGGCGGGGGGCACGGGTGGGTCGGGGGCCACGGGGCCGCCCGCAGCCATCATGGCCCCCCGCGGCGGTTCCGACGGCGGAAACCCCGCGGGGGCCGGCACGGAGCCGGTTTCCCCCCCGCCCGACGGCGCCACTCGGGATTGGCGCCACACGCCGCACTCCTACAATCGGCCTCTCGTCCCGCGGGGGAGGTGGAAAACAGCGTTACCCTCCCCTCTCTTCGCTTGTCAAGGCTCGGCAGTCCGCCCCGGCACCGGCGGCTCCGCGTCCCCTGGCGCCGATCCGGCCGGGGCATGCGGTCCGTGACCCCGCCGCGCCACAGCGTCCCACCGCCCGGGTCCGTTTCGCAAGGATAGCCATGGCAGGCTTCGGTGTTTTCCGCAGTTATCAGAAGGCGTCCCTGGTCGCGCTGGCGATCCTCTCGATGCTCGCCTTCTTCGTGCTCCCGCCGCTGCTGCAGTACGGCGGTCAGTCGGCGGGCGTCGCCGACACGCCGGTCGTGCGCTGGAAGGGGGGCGAGATCCGCGAGCGCGGCATCGACCGGGCGGTCACGATGACCGGCGTCGTCAACCGCTTCATGGCCGAGGCGACGATGGCCAGCGGCCGCGATCCCGGCCAGGCACCGGCGTTTCCCATGGACGAGGAGTCGGTCGTCCGCACGATGCTCCTGGCCGAGGAGGCCCGCAAGGCCGGCATCGTCGTCAGCGACTCGGCCATCAACGGCTTCCTCGACCGGATCACCAGCGGGCAGGTGCGGGCCGAGCAATTCGACCAGATCATGCAGTCGCTCGAGGGGATCGGCGGCGGCGTGTCGCAGGGCGACCTCTTCGACGCCCTGCGGACCATCCTGCTCGCCGACAGCATGCAGGGGCTCGTGCAGGGGGGGCTGTTCGCCGGCGATCCCCCCGGGCTGCGCTGGGACTATTTCCGGCGGCTCGAGGAATCGGCCACGATCGAGGCCGTGGGGATCGACGTCCGCAGCGTCGCCGACGAGGTGCCGCTGCCGCAGACCGCCGTCCTGCGGGCCTTCTACGAGAAGTACAAGAACGACCTCCCCGATCCCGCGAGCGATCAGCCGGGCTTCCGGGAGCCCCAGCGGGCCCGCGTGGAATACGTGGTGGCCCCGCGCGACGCGTTCGTGGAGGAGATCAGCAAGGAGGTGACGGAGGAGGACATCGCGGAGTTCTACGAGAAGAACAAGACGACGATGTTCCGCGCCCAGGCCAAGCCGCCGGTGACGCCGCCGGCCACCGAGGCACCCGCGACCGAGGCACCTGCGACCGAGGCACCCGCGACCGAGGCACCCGCGACCGAGGCACCCGCGACCGAGGCGCCTGCGACCGAGGCGCCTGCGACCGAGGCACCCGCGCCGGCCTCGGATACGCCTGCCGCCGCCGGGGACGAGGCCAAGGAGCCTCCCGCCGGCGGCGCCGCGACCGTGCGGCGTCCGTTCCGCAGCGTGTCGTTCCAGGCCCCCGATGAACCTGCCGCGCAGGCTCCCGCGGCGGAGCCCCCCGCCGCGGCGGATGCGGCGCCCCCCGCAGGCGCCGAGCCCGCCGCGGGTGCCGAACCTCCCGCCGCCGATCCCGCGGCCGAGGATCCGGCGCAGTTCGAGCCCCTCGATGCGGTCCGCGACCGGATCCGCAACCAACTCGCCCGCGAGCGGGCCGAGGCCAAGGTCGACATCATCTTCGACCGCCTCTCCGCCGACGTCGCCGGCTACAACGAGAGCTACGCCCTCTGGCAGGCCCGCGAGAAGGCCCGCGGCATCGATCCGCCG
>CAISKG010000277.1 GCA_903885855.1 uncultured Planctomycetaceae bacterium | reverse complement strand
GGCGCCGCACCGCGAGAGGGTGGGGGTGTGGGTGGGGGACCTCCCCAACCTCTTCAACTGCGGCCGGACGCGGCAGTCGGAGGACAACATCGGCGACTTCGTGACGCCGTCGATCGACCACGGCGAGCTGCTCCTCTTCGGCGAGGCCACGCCGGAGGTCCACTCGGTGCTCCTCGCGGCGGTGCCCGCGGTGTCGCGGCTGTTCGACACGATCGTCGTCGAGCCGCAGTCTCCCGAGCAGGCCGCCGCCGCGGTGGCCGCGGTGGCCGCCAGCCGCGCCGCGGCCGCGGGGGAGCGGCGCGGGGTCACGCTGCGCGTCGCGCCGGAGGCGGTCGAACGCTGCGTGCAGCTCGGCGAGACCTTCTTCCCAGCGCTCCACCGGCCCGCCGGCGCGATCCGCCTCGTGGAGGGGGTGCTCGACGAGACGGTGCTCGGGCCGCTCCTCGGCGCGGCCGCGGCCGGCGCCGCGCCGCCGAGCTCCGTCACGATCCCTCCCCAGGCGGTGATCGAGTGCCTCTGCGCCCTCACCGGCGCTCCCCGGGCCCTCCTCGACGACGCCCTCCCCCTGCCGCCGGCCACGGTGCGTGGGTTCTTCGAGAGCCGCATCGTGGGGCAGCGGCGCGCCATCGACGCGGTGGTCGACCTGGTGGCGATGATCAAGGCCGGGCTCGCCGATCCCGCCCGCCCCGCCGGCGTGCTCCTCTTCGTGGGGCCCACCGGGGTCGGCAAGACGGAGCTCGCGCGGGCCCTGGCGGAATTCGTCTTCGGCAGCGCCGAGCGGCTGGTGCGCCTCGACATGTCGGAGTACGCCCGCCCCGACGGCCACCTCCTCCTCGTCCGCTCGGGCGACGACGGCAAGGGGCTCCTCGCCCGGGTGCGCCGGCAGCCGATGTCGGTGATCCTGCTCGACGAGATCGAGAAGGCCCATCCCGCCGTCTTCGACCTCCTCCTCCAGCTCTTCGACGCCGGCCGCCTCTCCTCCCCCTCCGGCGAGACGGTGAACTTCACCCAGTCGGTGATCATCCTCACGAGCAACCTCGGCGCCGGAGAGCCGCCGGCCGCCGGCTTCGGCTTCAAGGAGGCCGAGCCCGTGCCGGCCGAGGAGTGGATCCGTGACGCGGTGGGGGGATTCTTCCGCCCGGAGCTGGTCAACCGCCTCGGCCGGATCGTGGTCTTCGATCCGCTCGACCGGACGCAGGTGCGCACCCTCGCACAGCGGGAGATCGGTGCCGTCCTGCTCCGCGGCGGGATCACGCGGCGCCGCCTCCAGGTGGACGTCGACCGGGGCGTGATCGACCTGCTGGCCCGCCAGGGCTACGACCCGCGCTTCGGCGCGCGGCCGCTGAAGCGTGCCGTGGAGCGGGTCGTGCTCGGGCCGCTGGCGCACGTGCTCTCCGAGATGCCCGCCGCGTCGGCCGGCACCGTCCTCCACATCCTCCCGGCGGGCGACACGATCCGCGTGGTGCCGCTCCACGACGACCGCGCCGTGCGCGAGCCCGAGGCGATCCTCGACGATCCCTTCGACGGCGCGCCCACCAAGGCCGGCGCCGCGACGCTGCGGCGGTGGCTGGTGGAACTCGAGGCCGAGGTGGAGCGGACGCGCGCCGAGCACGCGCGCAGCGGCCTGCCCGAGCGTCGCTCGGAGGCGGTGGCGCGCACCGCCGCCCCCGACTTCTGGGACGACGCCCCCCGGGCGCGGGCCACGCTGGCGGAGCTCTACCGCGCCGAGCGCACCGGCGAGGCGGTGCGCGAGTGCGCGGCGAAGGCGGCCTGGATCGCGGAGGAGGTGGCCCGCGTCGGGCGGGGGACGGAGGCCGGCGAGATCGCCCGGCTGGCCGCCGAGATCGCCCGCTGCCGGCGCCAGGCCGTGGTGGTGCGCTTCGCGATCCTCTGCGCCTCCGACCTGGGGCGTGCCGATGCCTTCGTCGTCCACGACGCCCTCGACATCCCCGCGCGGGAGCACGTCCGGGCGCTGGCCGATTCGCACGCGGCCTGGGCGCGGCGGATGGGATTCGAGGTGGTGCACGTCCACGAGGAGGGGAAATCGCGCGGCGGGGTCCGGCAGGTGGTGCTGCAGATCAACGGCTCGGCGGTGAGCGCGATTCTCGAGGCCCAGGCGGGAATCCACGAGTTCCTCCCCGACGCCAAGTCGGCGCGGTGCATGGTGCGGGTGATGGTGATGCCGGTGCCGACCGACCTCCCCGCCGCCGACGCGGTGGCGGTGGAGGCGGTGCCGCGCGCCGGAAAACGCACCGAATGGCGGGCGAGCCACCGCTCCAAGGCCTGCGCGATCGCCATCCGCCCCGACGCCCCCGCCGACGTGGCCGACACGCTGGCCCGCGAGCTGCTCGCCGCCGAGATGCTCAGGCAAGAGGGGCTCCGCGCCGGCCAGACGACCCCCGGGGTGGTGCGCCGCTGGTGGCTGGGGGCGCGGCCCTCGGTGCGCGATCCGCGCACCGGCGCCAGCGTGTCGCGGGTCAAGGACGTGCTCGCCGGCGAGATCGAGCCGTTCCTGGTGGCGTACCTGGAGCGCCGCGGCGACGAGGCCGGCGGCGCGGCGCCGGGCCCGCGGTCACCCTGAGGGCGCGATCGGCGGCGTGCCGACGGCGGCCGCCCCGCGGCGTTCACGCGGCGAAGGCCGCCTCCAAGCGGGCGAGGCTCGCCGGAACCGCCTCCTCCGGGTCCGCCTTCCCCTCGAACTCCAGCGACACCCAACCCTGGTAACCGTGGCGGGCGAGCATCGCCGCCACCCAGGGATAGTCGATGTCGAGGGTGTACCACTTGCCCCCGCCGTCGTAGGTCTTCGCCTGGACGAGGCAGCAGGCCGGCGCGAGACGCTCCATCTGCGCCTGCGCGTCGTCGAGGAAATTGCCGGTGTCGAGCGTCGCGCGCAGCCAGGGGGAGTCGATCGCCTCCACGATCCGCATCACGCCGGCCGCGGTGCGCCCCAGGCCCCAGTGGTTCTCGAGCCCCAGCACCACGCCGCACTCCTCGGCGCGCGGCAGGAGCCGCTCGATCGACCCGATCACCCAGCCGAAGGCCTCCTCGTCGGTGTGGCCGGGGAGGTTGGGCTCGATCCCCTTGTTGGCCATCAGGGCGTCGAAGTCCTTCGACGTGCCCCAGCGGCCGGTGTTGATGCGCATCGTGGGGATGCCGAGCCGGTAGGCGGCGTCGATGGAATTGAGCGTCTTGGCGACGTTGTCGTCTCGGACCGCCTTGTCGGGGTTCACGAAGCCCTGGTGCGTGGAGAAACCCATCAGCGCGAGCCCGAGGCCGTGGGCCCGGCGCTTGAGACGCTGGAGGCGCGCGTTCGACTGATCGTCGCCCATCTGCACCTGGAGGATCTCCACGCCGTCGAAGCCCATCCGCGCCGCCCGATCGATGCAGTCCTCGATCGGGGAGGGCTCCTTGCGGAACTGCCAAAAGGAGTAGGTGGAGACGCCGAAGCGCACCGGCCGCAGCGGCGTCGCGGCGGCTTCGTGCTGCGCGGCGGCCGCGGGCAGATC
>CAISKG010000276.1 GCA_903885855.1 uncultured Planctomycetaceae bacterium | reverse complement strand
CTTGCGGGCGGCATCGGGGTCGCCGAGTCCGCTGGCGAGGACTCCCGCCCGATAGAGGGCCCGCTTGCGCAGTTCCGCCTCACGTTCGGTGAGGAGTTCGACCGCCGCTTCGTAGTTCCTCATGGCGAGTTCGTACTGCTTGATCTTCTGGAAGCATTCGCCCAGCTCCAACGACACGGCCCCCTTCCGTCGCGGGTCCTGGAGCACCTCCTGGAAGTGGCGGATCGCCTCGGCGTAGTTTCCGGCCGCTTTGAGCCGCATCGCGAGCTCGTACTTCCAGATCACGTTCTCGGGGTAGCGGGCGGCCCGCGCCGCGTAGATGTCGATCTCCCGCTTCGCCTGCGCGGTCTTCAGCCTCTCCACCGTCGCCCGCGCGTCCGCCGAATCGCCCCCCTCGAGACGCTTCTCCGCCATGAGCACCTTGTGGCGACCCCAGCGGAGGTGGCGGTCCTCGACGTGCTCCCGAATCTTGAGGTCGTTGCCGGACGCGGCGAGGGCCGCGGCCAAAACCTGCTCCGCCTCGTCCATCGACACGTCCCGCTCGAGCAGGTCGGCGAGCTCGAGGTAGGGATCGATCACGGCCGGCTGCTCCCCGATCTGCTTCCGCAGGGCCGCGACGCGCTCCACCGCGGAGACCGGCCCCTCGGGCGCGGTGGGCGTCGGAGCGGACCCGACCATCGCCTGACGTCCGACGAGTCCCTTGCCCGCGGCGATCGTCTTGTCGACCTGCAAGCGCGCGATCTCGCGTTCCGCCTCCTCGCCGAGCCCCTTGAGATCCTTGATCCGCACCCAGCAGGCAATCGCCTGGTCGAACTCCCCGTTCGACGCCAGGAAGGCGGCACAGGCGCGGTTCACGTCGGGATCCTTGGGCGACGCATCGAGCGCCGCCTTCAGGTAGGTGCGCTGTGCGTCGCTCATCGCGAGATTGCCCGCGGCCTCGGCCATCGCGAGCAGGCAGCCGTGGTCGTAGGGATTCGCCCGCAGCGCGTCGACGCCGTGGTGGATCGCCTCGCGCCACTGCCCCTTGGTGGCGAACTTCTTGAGTCCGCCCTTGCCGCTACCGCCCCCCCACAGCGTCGCGATGCCGCCAGCCTTGCGGGCACCGAACTTTTGTTTGATCGCGTTGATCAGGATCTGGGCGTAGACCGCGCTCGCCGGATCGCCGCGCACGCACATCGAGAACATCTCGATGGCGTAGTCGAGATTGGGGGGCTTCCCCGCGAGCGCCTGGGTGCCCCGGGAATGGCACTGCGACAGCCGGGCGCGCTCCGCCGGGGACAGGGCTCGCGCGGGCCCCGAACCGGCCGCACCGCCGGTGCCCGGAGTGGCAGTGGACTCGTTCGACATCGTGCGACACGATACGGGAACCGGAGGATCCTTCACCCCAGCCCGGCCCTCCGGCCAGGCCCGCGTGCCGCCGGTCCTGCACGCGTCGCAGGCCGCAAGTGTAGTGTGGCCTGGAGCCCGGACCAACACGGGCCCCGACCGGCCGGACGCGACCCATGATGCCAGTGGACGACCATGCGACGGCGGCCGGAGCGGGTCGGATCGTCTTTGTCGGTGCGGGTCCTGGGGCCGCGGACCTCCTGACCGTGCGCGGCGTCGACGTGCTGCGTCGCGCCACATGCGTCGTCCACGACACGCTCGTCCCACCTGCGGTGCTCGCGCTTGCCGCCGCTACCGCGGAGCGGCGGTGCGTGACCAGCGCCACGTCGCCGGACGTCGATCCCGGCACCGCCACGGGCCTGCTGCTCGTCGAGCTCGCGCGCCGCGGAGGCCTCGTCGTCAGGCTCAAAGGCGGCGACCCCACCGTCTTCGCCCGGCTGGCCGAGGAGCTCGCCCCGCTCCGGCAGGCCGGCATCCCGTTCGAAATCGTGCCGGGTGTCACCGCGGCGCTGGCGGCGGCGGCGGCGGCCATGCCGTTGACGAGCCGATCCTCCGCATCGAGCCTGACGATTCTCACCGGCCACGAGGCCGATGCGAAGGCGTCGTCGGCGGACTTCGCCACGATTGCCACGCTGCCCGGCACCCTGGCGGTCTACATGGGCGTGGAGCAGGCGCCGGAGTGGTCACGCCGGCTCATGGAGGCCGGCCTCACCGGTGACACGCCCGTGACCATGGTGAGCCGCGCCTCCTGGCCCGACCAGCGCATCGGATCCACCACGCTCGGCCGCTGCGCCGACGACATCGCCGGAAACGGCTGGCAGTCGCCCGCCGTGCTCATCGTCGAAGCCGGGACCGTGCAGGCTGCATGTGGACCGCTGGCGGGGCGGCGTGTGCTCGTGACCCGCCCGGCGGGCCAGGGGGAGGATGTCGCGAGCCGCGTGCGCGCCGCGGGCGGCGGGTGCATCGCGGTGCCGCTCGTCGAGATCGCCCCCCCGGAGTCGTGCGCCGCGCTCGACGAGGGGATGCGACACGCGGCGACGTACGACTGGATCGTGTTCTCGAGCGTCAATGGCGTACAGGCCTTCGTCGAGCGGCTGCGGTCCCGGCGTCTCGACGCCCGGGCGTTGGGCACCGCACGGATCGCGGCCATCGGCCCGACGACGCGGCTCGCGCTCGAAACGGCGGGGTTCGTGGTCGATCTCGCACCGACGGCCTTCCGCTCCGAGGGACTGGTGGAGGCGTTCGCCGCCGTGGCCCCCGGCACCCGGTTCCTCGTCGTGCGGGCCGACCAGAGCCGGGGTG
>CAISKG010000275.1 GCA_903885855.1 uncultured Planctomycetaceae bacterium | reverse complement strand
CCTGCCGGCGATCGATCCCGCCTTTCCCTCGGCGCCCCGCCCCGCGCACTTCCCCCCGCGCGCCAGCCGCGTGCTCGTGATCTTCTGCGCCGGGGCGGTGAGCCAACTCGAGACCTGGGACTGGAAGCCGGAGCTGCTGCGCCACGACGACCGCCCGCTGCCGGGCGGCCCGTCGGTCACCTTCCAGGGCCCGGCGGGCAATCTCGCCCGGCCGCAGTACGCCTTCCGGCCGCGCGGGCAGACCGGCAAGATGGTCTCCGACCTGATCCCGCACCTGGCCGGTCTCACCGACGACATCGCCTTCGTCCATTCCCTCACCAGCCGCACCAACACCCACGGGCCGGCGGAGAACTTCCTCTCCACCGGCTTCGCGGCCGACGGCTTTCCCAGCCTCGGGGCCTGGACGACCTACGCGCTGGGGAGCGAGTGCGCCGACCTGCCGGCGTTCGTCGCCATCCCCGATCCGCGCGGCATCCCCCAGGCCAGCGCCAACAACTGGGGGCCCGGGTTCCTCCCGGCGGAGTTCCAGGGGACGACGATCACGGCCAGCGCTCCGGTGCGGCACCTCGCCCCCCCGGCGGCGGTCGGCGCCGACGCCGATGCCGCCACCCGCGCGGCCCTCGAGCGCTGGCAGCGGCGCCGCCTGGCGGAGTCGCCGGCCGACAACGCGCTGGCCGCGCGGATCGCCTCCTACGAGCTCGCCGCGCGGATGCAGCTGGCGGTGCCCACCGTCACCGACCTCTCCACGGAGACCGCCGCCACGCTGCGTGCCTACGGCGCCGACGACGCCGGGCAGCCGATCAAGGCCGCCTTCGCCCGAAACTGCATCCTCGCCCGCCGCCTCCTCGAGCAGGGGGTGCGCTTCGTGCAGCTCTTCAACGGCGCCTACGCCAGCGGGGGCGAACTCAACTGGGACGGCCACTCGAAGCTCCGCGAGCAGTACGACCGCCACGCGATGATCCTCGACCAGCCCGCAGCGGCCCTGATCCGCGACCTGCGGAGCCGCGGCATGCTCGACGACACGCTCGTGGTGTGGTGCACCGAGTTCGGGAGGATGCCCTTCTTCCAGAAGGGGGCCCAGGGGCGCGACCACAACCCCGACGGCTTCACCTGCTGGCTCACCGGCGCGGGCGTGAAGCCGGGGGTGAGCCACGGCCGCACCGACGATCTCGGTGTCCGGGCGGTGGAGGACGTCCACCCGCTCTACGACTTCAACGCCACGATCCTCTGGCTGCTCGGCCTCGATCACCGCCGGCTGTCGTTCCGGCACAACGGCGTGGACCGCCGTCTGACCGACGTCCACGGCCGGGTGATCCGCGAAGTGCTCGCCTGACGACGGGCCTCACTGCGACGGCGGACCGCCGCCGGTGGGGGGCGCGTAGCCGGGAGGCGGTGCCGGACGTCCGTCGGGCACGCCGCCGCCGGAGCGGTCGGCCGGGATGCCCCCCTGCGGATAGCCGGGAGGGGGACCACCCGCACCGGGAGCGCCCGGAGCACCGGGAGCACCGCCGGCGCCCGGAGCGCCGGGGTAGCCCGGAGGGGGACCGCCCGCGCCGGGTGCACCGCCGGCGCCGGGAGCGCCGGGGTAGCCCGGAGGAGGACCGCCCGCGCCGGGTGCACCGTCGGCGCCGGGAGCGCCGGGGTAGCCCGGAGGAGGACCGCCCGTGCCGGGCGCACCGG
>CAISKG010000274.1 GCA_903885855.1 uncultured Planctomycetaceae bacterium | reverse complement strand
CCAGATCGAGTCGTGGGACGCGGCGGGCGGCGCGGCCGCCGTGTGGGTGCGCGTGCCCGAGATCCGCGGCAACGACGCGCAGACGCTGCGGCTCGCCTGGGGGCGCGACGACGCCCCCGACGTGTCGGACGGCCGGGCCGTGTTCGGCGCGGAGAGCGGCTTCGCGGGCGTCTGGCACATGGGGGAGGAGCCACACGACGAGGTCGGCGACCTGCCGGCCAGGGACACCGGCACCACGGCCGTGGCGGGGGTCGTCGGCATGGCGCGGCATTTCCCCGGCGGCGCCGGCATCGCCTTCGGCGACGCGATCACGGCGCTGCCCACCGGCGCGGGGCCGCACTCCACGAGCGTCTGGTTCCGTGCCGCCAGGCCCAACACGACGCTCGTCGGCTGGGGCCGGGAGGAAGCGCAGGGGAAGGTGGTGCTGCAGTACCGCAGCCCGCCGCGCATCCGCGCCGACTGCTACTTCTCGGGGGGCGACGTGTCGGGCACCGGACGGCTCGCGCCGGGCGTATGGACGCACGTGCTCCATACCTTCGAGGCCGGGCAGGCGCGGGTGTACGTGAACGGCCGGCTCGACGGCACCAACGCCCAGGCCGGCTCCACGATGGCGATCAAGAGCCCCGCGCGGATGTGGTTCGGAGGTTGGTACGACAACTACGACTTCGTGGGGGATCTCGACGAGGTGCGGGTGTCGCGGGTGGTGCGCTCGCCCGAGTGGGCGCGGCTGGAGTACGAGAACCAGAAGCCGCTCCAGTCGCTCGTGGGGCCGGTGGTGCTCCCCGGCGACGGTCTCGCGCTCTCCGCCGAGCGGCTCGACCTCGACGAGGGCCGCAGCGCCACGGTCACCGCCGAGGCCGGCGGCGCGCGGAAGATCGCCTGGAGCGTGATCCGCGACGGCGTGGAGGAGGTCGTCGCGGTGGACCGCTTCTCCTGCACGTTCGACGCCGGCCGGGTCGCCGGCGACGCGGCGGCCACGCTCCGCTTCCGGGCGGTGTGCCCGGGCGGCGTGAAGACACGCGACATCCCCGTCACGATCCGGGAGGCGATCCCGGAGCCCGCGTTCACGCTCGAAGCGCCGGCCACGTGGGACGGCCGCACGGCGATCGAGGTCGTGCCGCGGATCGCGAACTTCCCCGCCATGGCGGCGCTGGGGGTGGGGGAGATCGGAGCCGAGTGGGAGGCCGGCCCCTTCGCCGTGGTCTCGGAGCCCGCGTCGGGGGGGCTGCGGCTCCTGCACGCCTTCAAGAGCGGCCGCGTCGGTGACGCGGTCGGCCGCGTGGGCCGGATGGCCGGCCAGGTTCCGGGTCTCGAGGGGGTCGGCGCGGAGGTCGTAGAGCTCGGCGTCGCGCGGCGCGGGTAGCGCACCACGAGCGGCACGCGGATGCTCTCCTCGTAGGCGGTGCGCTTGTCGACGCGACCGTGCTCCCCGAGGGCGAAGCCGTTGTCGCTGGTGAAAACGACGATGGTGTCGTCGAGCCGGCCGGATGCCTCCAGCCGCTCCACGATGCGCCCCACGCTGTCGTCGACGGAGGCGATGCAGCCGAGGTAGGCGCGCACGAAGGCGCCGTACTCCTTTCTGCCGTAGAGCGGCCCGCCCAGGCCGTGCCAGGTGGGGAAGGATCGCTCGAGCCAGGCGGGCTTGCCGTCGGCGGCCCGGTAGCTCCCGGCGTTGGCCGGCTCGACGACCGGCAGCCGGTCGAAGGCGTGCTCGTAGCGATCCTCCGGCACGATCGGCCCGCCGTGCGGCGCCTTGTGGCCCACGACGAGCAGCCAGGGCGCGGGATGGGGGCGGTCGAGCCACTCGAGGGCCGCGTCGGTGACGACGGTGGTGTAGTAGCCGGGAATCACCCGGCGCGTGCCGTCGACGTTGAACTCGTTGTCGTGGTAGGCGCCCTGGCCCTTGTGGCTCATCCAGAAGTCGAAGCCCGGGCGCGCCGCGTCGTCGTCCTCGCCCATGTGCCACTTGCCGATGTAGGCCGTCTCGTAGCCGGCCTCCTGCAGGCGGCGCGGGTATCCGGGCAGCGCCGCCGGGTAGTCGGTGAAGTTGTTGCGCACGCCGTGGCGATGGGCGTAGCGGCCGCTGATGAGCGAGGCCCGGCTCGGCGAGCACAGCGACGTGGTCACGAAGGCCGCCTTGAAGCGGCAGCCCTCGCGGACGAGCCTGTCGAGGTGCGGCGTCTCGAACCAGGGAAAGAGCGCACGCTGCCCCTCGTCCCGCTGCACCGCGCCGATCGCGTCCCAGCGCATGTCGTCGGTGAGGATCACCAGGACGTTCGGGCGCGCCTCGGCGGCCGCGGCGAACGGCGCCGCACCGGCGAGCACGGCGATTCCCGCGCAAGCCATGCCCAGGGCGGCCATCGACCGGCCCACCCCCGACGGACATCTCCCCGTTCCCGCCGAGCCCTGCATCACGACCTCCCCGCTCCCTCCGATCGCGACGCCGCCGGCGGCCCCTCGCCGCGCGGAAGCCAGCGGTCGCGCAGCCACATCGACGGCGCCTCGAGCAACCGGTGCATCACCACCCCCACCACGAACGCCCCCACCGGATAGGCGACGATGTACAGCCAGGGATCGCACCGGCCCGCCAGGCGCTCCAGCACGTTGACCACGAGCACGTTCACCCAGCCGTGCCAGAGGTAGGTGGAGTAGCTCGTCTGGCCGAGGAAGGCCATCCCGCGGACGGCCGCGATCCTGGATTCCACGAGGCGGAACGCCGCCAGCACGACGAGCCCGGCGCCCAGGTAGCGGATCCAGGCCGCCGGGGCCCGACCGAACGGTCCGATCTGGAGCACCACGTGCGGCAGCCAGGCGGCGGCGACGCAGCCGGCCGCGAGGAGCAGCCAGGTCGGCACCGCCCGCAGCCTCCCCTCGAGGTCGTGGTAGAAGCGCAGATAGGAGAGCCACACGCCGAAGAACAGGCCGTCGATGTGGTACTGCGTCTTCGCCCAGTCGGCCGGGCCGAGTTCGCCGCCGCCCGCGGCGGCCCACACGCGCGCCGCGCCGCAGACGAGGGCCGTGAGGAGGAAGAACGCCGGCACGAAGGCGAACGGCCGTGGGGACCGCGGGCGCAGGAACAGCGCCGTGAGCCCGGCCAGCAGGAGGTAGAAGTGCTCCTCGACGGCGAGCGTCCAGGTGTGGTCGAAGAGGCGGGGGAAGTAGTTCTGCAGGAACAGGAAGCGGATGCCGAGCGACGTCCAGAATTCACCGGCGTTGGCGGGGGTCAGTGAGGCCAGCGCCACGACGGTGTTGAGCGCGAGGAGGGCCCAGTAGGGGGGATAGAGCTTGAATCCCCGGCGCACGAGGAAGCGACCGACGTCCACGCCGCCCCGGCGGTCGAACTCGCCGAAGATCAGCCCCGAGACGAGAAACCCGCTGAGCACGAAGAACAGCGTCACCCCGAGCCCGCCGCCGGAGGTGAGGAAGGCCAGCGCCGACGGCGGCATGGGGGGTGCGGTGTGGAGATGGCAGAAGATGACCATCACCACGGCCACGAACCGGAGGACATCCAAGCCGACGTTGCGCATGGGGCTGTCCGGTGGCGACGGGCCGCGGTCGTCGCCGGGGCGCCCCGGCAGGAGGGGCGGGCGGGCACGCGCCCCGGAAACCGGGTTTCTCCCGGTCGAAACGGCTCGAAGTATATCGCGGGGCGCGGTCGGGGATGCGGGGGCATCCGGTGGGCCACGCCCGCGGGCATGCGCCGGGTGCGGACACGCCTGCGCGCGCGGACGGGGCTGGCGGCCGGGCGCTGCGTGGTCTCCAATCCACCCACCGCAGCCCGTCCGTTCCGGAGACACACGCCGATGCGAACGATCCTCCTCGTCGGGGCGTGCCTCGCCGCGCTCGAAGGCCTGTCGGCGCCGCCCGACGGCTGGCGCCACTCCGGCGAGGTGACGATCCTCACCACGCCCGACGGGGCCGATCTGCCGGAGGGCGCGCGCGTGCGCGGGTTTCCCCTCCTCGTGCGCCTCCATGGCGATTCCTTCCCCTTCGCCGAGGCCCGGCCCGACGGCGCCGACCTGCGCGTGGCCTCGGGCGAAGGCCAGCCGCTGCCCCACCAGATCGAGTCGTGGGACGCGGCGGGCGGCGCGGCCGCCGTGTGGGTGCGCGTGCCCGAGATCCGCGGCAACGACGCGCAGACGCTGCGGCTCGCCTGGGGGCGCGACGACGCCCCCGACGTGTCGGACGGCCGGGCCGT
>CAISKG010000273.1 GCA_903885855.1 uncultured Planctomycetaceae bacterium | reverse complement strand
CGACGCCGCCCGGCGGGCGGGATGCCGCCCGGCCCGGGCCGTGGCATACTGTGCGGCCCGGGGGGCACGCGGTCGACGCGCGGCCGGCCCCCCTCCCCTTCCCGAGGAGGCGACCGGTGCTGCACGCTCGAATGACCCTCTCTGCCGCGGCGCTCGTCGCGGTCCTTCTGGCGGCCGCTGCCGCCCGCCCGGCGGCCGCCGACGACGCCGGCTTCACCCCGATCTTCGACGGCAAGAGCCTCGAGGGCTGGGAGGGGAAGGATTTCTGGACCGTCGAGGACGGCGCCATCGTGGGGCGCACCACGGCCGAGAAGCCGACCAACGGCAATACCTTCCTCATCTGGCGCCAGGGCACGCTCGACGACTTCGAGCTCAAGCTCCGCTACCGGATCGAGGGGGGCAACTCCGGCATCCAGTACCGCAGCCACGATCATGGCGACTTCGTCGTCGGCGGCTACCAGGCCGACATCGACTCCGGCCCCACCTACTCCGGCATCAACTACGAGGAGCGGGGCCGCGGCATCCTCGCCGAGCGCGGGCAGCGGGTCACGATCCACGCCGACGGCACCAAGAAGGTGGAGGCGATCGGCGACAAGGACGAGCTCCAGAAGGCCATCAAGCAGGGCGACTGGAACGACTACCACCTCGTCGCCAAGGGCCCGAAGCTCTCCCATTCCATCAACGGGAAGCTGATGTCGGAGACGATCGACGAGCAGGAGGGGAAGCGGACCGAGAAGGGGATCCTCGCGCTGCAGCTGCATGCCGGGCCGCCGATGGTGGTCCGCTTCAAGGACGTGCACCTGAAGCGCACGAAGCTCGCCGACGGCCGCAAGAAGGTGGTGCTCGTCGCCGGTCGGGCCAGCCACGGCCCCGGGGAGCACGAGTTCCGCGCGGGGGTCAAGCTGCTGGAGAAGTGCCTCGATGCGAGCGGCGCCCACGTCGTCACCGCGGCATACGACCAGGGCTGGCCGGCCGACCCGACCGCCTTCGACAACGCCGACTCGATCTTCTTCTTCGCCGACGGCGGCGGCGGCCATCCGGTGCTCCAGAGCAACCGCCTGGCGCTGGTCGACGCGCTGGTGAAGCGCGGCGTCGGGATCGCCTGCCTCCACTACGCCGTCGAGGTGCCGAAGGAGAAGGGCGGCCCCGAGTTCCTGCGCTGGATGGGGGGCTACTTCGAGCCCCACTGGTCGGTGAACCCGCACTGGAAGCTCGCCAAGACCGAGCTCGCCGAGGGCCATCCGATCACCCGCGGCGTGAAGCCCTTCGAGACGCAGGACGAGTGGTACTACCACATGCGATTCCAGGAGCCGCCGGCGGAGGTGGTCTCGATCCTCTCGGCGGTGCCGCCGGACGACACGCGCGAGCGGCCCGACGGCCCCCACAGCAACAATCCCACCGTCCGCGCCGGCAAGGGCGACCGCGAGGTGCTCGCCTGGGCGTTCGAGCGGCCCGACGGCGGCCGCGGCTTCGGCTGCACCGGGGCCCATTTCCACCGCAACTGGGAGAACGACGACTTCCGCCGCCTCCTCCTCAACGCGCTGGTGTGGACGGCCGGCCTCGACGTGCCCGCCGACGGCGTGGCCAGCGCCGTCACCGCCGACGACCTGGCGGCCAACCTCGATCCCAAGGGGAAGTGAGCCGACGTCGCGACGATCGCGATCGCTTGATCAGACGCGGGGCGGGGGCCACTCCCCCGCCCCGTTTTTTTGCGAAACCCGAGCCCCCCTGTCCGATTCCCCCGTTCCCCTCCCCGGAGACCCTTCCGTGCCCAAGCTTTCCGTCGATGGCGTCGGTGATTTCGAGGTTCCCGCCGGCAAGCGGCTGGTCAACGCGCTCGTCGACGAGTGCGGCGTCGACCAGCTCCACGCCTGCGGCGGGGTGGCGCGCTGCACCACCTGCCGGGTGGAGTTCGTCGCCGGCGAGCCGGCCGCGATCACGAAGGCGGAGCAGGCCGTCCTCGCCGCCAAGGGGATCACGACGCCGGGGCTGCGCCTCTCCTGCCAGATCGCCTGCGAGGGCGACATGACGGTGAAGGCCACCAGCCGCCTGGCGGGCTCCGGCCGCGCCGACGCGGGCAAGCGCCCCGCCGACGCGATCGAGCCACCGGCGGAGTGGGCCGAGCGCGGCTGACGGCCCGCCGGCCCCCCTCAGCCCGCGCCGAAGAGTCGCATCACGATCCCCGCCACGTCGCGGGCATGGAGGGGCTCCGAGCCGATGACGCCCGGGCGCGAGCAGAGCAGCACCGTCTCGTGGGGGTCGTCGGCGTCGATGGCGCCGTGCGAGCCCTTGACGAGCGAGGTGTCGAGCGGGATCCCGAAGGGCATGCCCGGCGGCGGCGGGGCCGAGCGGTCGACGAACAGCTCCAGCGGGTCGTAGCCCGGCTTCCGGTGGATGTCGATCGTGCGGGCGAACGACGGCGCGGCCGCGGGGTCGGTCCACCAGGGATAGGCCTGCCAGGAGTCGGCGGCGCTCTCGATGACGACGTCGCCGCAGCGGCCCGCCAGCGCCGGCACGGGGGTGTCGGAGAGCCCGCTGCCGACCAGCGCCGTGCCGGAGAGCACGCGCTGCACGCCGCGACGGCGCTCGAAGAGCGAGTGGATCTGCTCCACGAGCTCGTCGCGCTTCGCGCGCGGCAGGCCGAGCGTCAGGTAGACGTGGCCCACCTGATGATCCGCCAGCGCCCAGGCCCGGCTCCGCTCGAAGTCGATCAGCGCCCCCTCGGGCGTGTCGCGGACGGCGAGGAGCCCCGCCTCGCGGAGGATGCGGTTGGGGAAGACCGCGTGCGTCACCGGGCGGATGCGGTACTCGCCGGCCACGACGACGACGAGGTTACCGGGCCCGACGAGCCGGCCGTACTCCTCGACGAGCCGGCCGATCTCGGCGTCGAGCTCGCCGCAGGCGGCGTGCGCCGGGGCGCTGTCGGGACCGGAGCGCTGCGCCGCGTAGTCGAGGTGGGGGAGATAGACGACCGCCAGGTGCGGGGGCGCCGCGGCCGCCGCCTCGAGGAATCCCGACACGATCCACTTCGTGGAGTCGATCCCCGCCAGCGGCCCCCAGAACTTGTGGAGCGGGAAATCGCCGAGCTTCTCGCGCAGCGTCCCGTAGAGCGGCTCGGGATTGGTGTGGCACCACATCGTCTCGGTGCCGTCGGGGTTGTGCCGCGGGGCCGGCAGGCAGACGAGATCCGCCCGGGCGTGCTTCGATTGGAGGAGGAACCAGGCGGCGGTGCGCAGGTCGGGCCGCTCGGCCTTGAGGCGGTCCCAGACGCGCTCCGCCCGGTGGCAGGAGTCGGGGCTGATCCACATCTCGAGGTGCCGCGTGGCCCGGTCGTAGAGGCCGTTGGCGACGATCCCGTGCCGGCGCGGCATGGCGCCGGTGGTCAGCGTGGCCTGCACGGGGCAGGTGACCGCGGGGAAGCAGGGCTCGAGCGGCACCTTCCCGCCCATCCGCGCGAGCGCCTCGAGGCAGGGCATCCGGGCCAGATCCTCGTCGCGCAGGCCGGGCACCGAGAGGAGAAGGACGTGCGGCGCGGTCACGGGAGGGATCCTTTCAGGCGGCCGCCGGGAGGGCGGCGAGGTGGCGGGCGAGGAATGCGGCGGATTCCCGGGCGGTGTCGATCCAGCGGTGCGACTGCCGGGGCAGTTCGACGTGGAGGCCGCCACGGTAGCCGCCCGCCGCCAGGGCGGCGAGGACGGGGGCGAAGTCGACGTCGCCGGATCCCAGCGGCAGGTGCTCGTGGCGGCAGGCGCGCATGTCGTCGACGTGGACGTTGACGACGTCGGCCACGCGCGGGGCGAGCGTCGCCGCCGCGGGCCATTCGCCCATGCATTCGAGGTGGCCGAGGTCGACGGTGAGGCCGAGCGGGGCCGGGCGGCCGAGCCGCTCGAGGAGCGCGTCGGCGCGGGCGAGGGTGTCGATCACCATGCCCGGCTCGGGCTCGAGGCCGAGCCGCACGCCCCGGGCCGCGGCCCGTTCGATCACCGGCCCGAGGCCCCCGACGAGGCGGGCGAGGATCGTCTCCTCGTCGGCCGCGTCGCGTGCCGCCCCCGACCAGAGCGACACGCACCCCGCCCCCAGCGCCGCCGCGAGGTCGACGGCGTTCATGAGGAAAGCCACGCGCCGGCGCCGGTCGGCGGGATCGGGGGAGACGAGCGTCGGCTCGTGCTTGCGGAGCGGATCGAGGAGGTGGCGGGCGCCGGTCTCGACGACGCATGCCATGCCGTGCCGCGCGAGCCGATCGCGCCACGCGGCCGCCTCGGCGGCGACCTCGAGCCCGGGCCCGGCGGGATCCCCGCCGGCGAGCCCCGCGAAGAGGCCGTGGTCGGGCGTGAGCGCGAGCGAGCGATAGCCGAGATCGGCGAGGATCGGCACGGCGTCGCGCGGGGGGAGATCGCCGATGGAATTCGTGCTGAAGCCGGGGAGCATGGCACTCACGTGGGGGGAATCACGCGCCGCAGGAGCACGAAGGGGGCCAGGAGCGCGAGCACGACCACGGCCCACGGCTCGCCGCAGGCGGCGAGGACGAGCACGGCGTCGATCGTGACGAGCGACATGATCGCGTTGCCCACCGCCGCGCGGACGCGTGGCGGCGACGGATCGGCGACCCCGACCAGGGCCCGGAAGAGCACCGACGAGCCCACCATCGCCAAAAGCAGCGTCCAGGGAGCGAGCCGCCCCGCCCCCGCCCCCGGCAGGCCGCCCCAGGGGAGCCCGCCGGTCTCGCGCGCGGCGAGGACCGTGCCGGTGCCGACGAGGAGGATCCCCGCCGCCATCGTCATGGCACCGCGCACCAGCATTGCCCGCCGGCTCGTGGCCGCCTCGTCGCGGGCGTAGAGGGTGATGCCGGCGACGTAGAGACCGATGCCGGCGGGGATGAGCCAGTGGGGGGCGAGCCGCGGGCCGCCGGCGGCCGTCATGCCCACGAGCCAATTGAGCGCCCGGCAGGCCCCCATCACCGCGGGCCCGAACGGGGTGGCCTTGGCGTGCCGGTCGTAGATCCAGATCGCCGCGGCCAGCAGGGGCCCCCACCAGGGCCACGACGGCATGCCCGGTGACCACCGCCGCGGCGCAGGCACAGCCGCCGCCGAGGGCCAGCAGCGCCCGGCCGACGAGCGTCGCCCGCGCGACGCCGATCCGGCCCGAGGGGAGGGGCCGCTCGGGGCGCTCGAGCGCGTCGAGCTCGACGTCGCAGACGTCATTGAGCACCATGCCGGCGGCGTAGTAAGCCCAGCCCGCGGCCACGGCGAGCGCCAGGCCGGGGGGCACCGCGACGGCGCGCGACGCGGTCACCACGAGCCAGCCGGCGAGCACGTCGGCGACGGCGGTGGCGTGGTTGGGCAGGCGCACCAGCCGGGCCCAGTCGAGCGCGCCGCCGCCGGGCCCGGATTCGCCGTCGCGCGGGGGCATGCGGTCACCCGATCGCCACGCCGGCGCGGGCGGCGCTGGCGAGGAGGTGGGTGCGGGCGGCCTGCGCCGCCTCGTCGGGCTTCGCCCGGTAGGGATAGAGCTCCACGGTCACCCAGATGTCGGGGGTGTGGGCGGCGATGGCGCGGAACACGCCGTCGAAGTCGATCGCCCCCTCGCCGGGAACGAGATGGTGGTGGACGCGCGTCGCCGCGATGTCCTCGAAGTGGTAGTGGCGGGTGTGGGCCTTCATGCGCGGCACCCACTCCGCCGGATCCTCCGACACGCAGTAGGCGTGGCCGATGTCGAAATTGAGCCCCAGCGACGGATGGTTCACGCGCTCGGCGAACTCGAGATACTCGCCGAACTTCTCGATCAGCAGCCCGGGCTCGGGCTCGATGAGGAGCGTCACGCCGACCTCCGCGGCCACGTCGAGGACCGGCATGATCTCGTCGTAGAAGATGTCGGCGGCCTGGTCGCGCGACTGGCCGGGCTGGAGCTCGCCGCCGGGCTCGGTGGAGATCGTCCGCGCGCCCAGCTCCGCGGCCAGGCGGAGGGCGCGCTTGGTGTGCTCACGGCGGATCGCGCGGTAGTGCGGGTCGGGATCGGTCCAGCCCGGGTGCCAGTAGGGCTGGCGCGGATCGGCGATCGCGTTCATCATGAAGGCGTTGATGTTCGAGATCACGAGCCCGGCGTCGTCGAGCGCGCGGCGGATCGCCTCCTTCTGCACGCCGAGGAGCCCGGCGGGCCAGGCGTGGGGCACGTCGGCGAGGAGCTCGATGCCCCGGTAGCCGAAGCCGGCGATGCGCCGGATGGCCTGCTCGACGGGGACGTCGAGGTAGGCGTTGGAGGAGAAGGCGAGCGAGAGCGGCATGGGGGGATCCTCGGGCGCGACGGAACGGGCCAGTGTAGTCGCGTCAGGGCCAGAGAACGAGGTGCCGCTCGACCCACGCGGCCCGCGTGGGGAGGTGCTCGAGCTCGGTGTAGACCATGGCCGCCGGATGCACCTCCCCCTCCTCCATGGCACGGATGTGGCGGGCCACGGCGGGCCGCCCCGCGAGCCAGGGGAGGACGACGAGCCACACCACCGCCATGACGCCGGCTGCGACGGCCAGGCGCAGCCCCCCGGAGGCGCCCGCCGAGGTCGGGTCGTGGCTCATGGATCCACCACCTTTCGGAACAGCCAGCCGAAGGTCAGCGTCGCCATGGCCAGCGAGAGGGCGAGATTGAGCGCCTGCCCGAGGCAGTAGAGGACCAGCGGCCGGCCCGCGGCCAGGTAGGGGGCGAGCTCGCGGAACACCGTCTGCATGCCCATGCACACGAAGCCGACGCAGAACAGCCAGCCGCGCAGCCGCGACGTGAATCCGAGCGTGGCCCCCTCGACCAGCCGGGCGCCCTCGGGGGCGACGACGAACAGCGCCGAGCAGATCACCGACGCCGCCACGAAGCCCAGGATGAAACGGGGGAAGCGCGCCCAGGCCTCGGCGGCGAGGGAGCGCCGCGGGCCGGTCGCCCCGCGTTCCACCCAGCCGGCCCAGTAGACGGCGACCGCGAAGGCGATGATCCCGATCATCGAGTTCTGGATCATCTTCACCGTGGCGGCCACCTCGGCCGGGCGCTTGTCGCCCAGCTCCTTGCCGAGCATCTCGCCGGCGGCGACGACGGCGCCCGTGGCGTCGATCGTGCCCCCCAGCCAGGCACCGCCGACGATCGGGTCGATCCCCGCCCGGGTGATGAAGGGGGGCATGAGCACCATCATCAGCACCGTGAAGGCCAGCGACAGCCCGATCGCCAGGGAGAGCTCCTCCTTCTTCGCCTTGCAGGCGGCGCCGGTGGCGATCGCCGCCGAGACGCCGCACACGGACATGTCGGCGGAGATCACCATGCACAGCGACCGTGACGGGATGCGCATCACGTGGACGCCGAACCAGTAGGTGGCGACCAGCACGATCGGCGTCACCACCCAGCTGGTGAGGAGGCCCGGCAGGCCGAGCTCGAGGAGCCGGCTGAAGAGCACCTCGGCCCCGAAGACGACGAGCCCCGTCTTGACGAGGAATTCCCCCTGCAGCGCCGGCGCGAGCCACGCCGGCACCCCCACGGTGTTGCCGATGACGAGCCCCACCACGAGCGCCCAGAGGGGGTATTCGAGGTTGTAGTGGTTGATCACCTTCTGCGCGGAAAGCAGGTAGGCCAGACCGCCGAGGAGGGCCAGCGCCGCGGCCCCGGGGACGACTCCCCGCACCGCCTGGCCGCGCACGGCCGCGCCGGCCACGAGGATCCCGGCCACCCACGCCATCGCCAGTCCGATCGGCAGCGCCACGGACTTCTCCTTGGCGGGGTCTTTCTTGTCGACCGCGACGAAGGCCCGCGTGGGCGAGTCGCTCCAGGTCTGCGGCTTGTCGATCGTCGCCGAGAGGGCGTTGGGCCAGCCCTTGGGCCAGGCCTTCGCGCTGCCGGGATCGTCGGCCGGCCGCCCCCGGGCGCCGACGAAGAGCGCGAGCGCCACCAGCGCGCCGCCGATGAGAACGGCCGCCCAATCCTCGTGGAGGCCGCGGGCCGGCGTGCGGACGGGGGGCGTCATCGGAAGGGTTCCTCAAGGGAGGTGCGGCGGCACGCGGCACGCTAGCTCGAGGCGCTACGGTAGCGCGACAGGGCCGCCTGAAAGACCAGCCGCGACAGTGCCAGCGACGCCACCGCGGCGACGACGGCGCCGGCCACCATCCCCCAGGCCTGCCCGGTGAACGGCTGGGCCACGACGCGCGCCGGGACGTTCACCACCAGGAGGATCGGGATCACGAAGGTGCACAGCGCCCGCAGCGGCCCCCCCCAGGGCCCGGAGTAGATCTCGGCGGGATAGCGGGAGAAGTTCGTCAGGTAGAACCAGAAATCGTAGAGGCTCTGGTTGCGCCCGAGGAGGATCGTGGCCGCCGCCAGCATGATCACCAGCGCGTAGAGGATCGCCACGCCGCAGGCCACCAGCAGCGGGTAGAGCAGCAGGGCCCCGGGCCCCGGCGCCTGCGGGAGCCGCGGGATCGCCCAGGCGAGCAGGCCGACGCCCACGAGGCCGTTGGCGAAGCTCGAGAAATCGACCCGGTGGAGCGAGAGGAGGAACTGCGCGTCGAGCGGTTGCACGAGCACGGCGTCGAGCCCGCCGGTGCGCACCATCTCCGTCAGCTCCTCGGCGCTGGGCATGAACAGCGCCTGGACGATCGAGTTGACGATCAGGCCGGTGGCCACGAACGCGAAGAACGGCTCGCGCGTCCAGCCGGTGCCGCGGCCGATCTCGGGCGTGAAGGTGAACACGAGGAGGTAGAAGGCCAGGTTCATCGCCATCCAGCCGAGGCTGGTGACGCACTCCAGGACGAAGTTCGCCCGGAACGTCATGTCGCGCACGAGACACGCCCGCGCGAAGGTGCCGAAGATCCGCAGATAGCGATTCATGGGTCGTGCGACGCCGCCGCCGGGGGATACCGAAGAAGGGGACACACAGCCTATCGCACCACCACCGGACACCGACAGACGACTCCCGCACACGACACGCGCTCTCGGCGAGGGGGTCGGCGGGAGGATCGCGAGCGTGTCAGCGAGCGAACTCCTGCCGCCCGCGAGCCCACGCCCCACCCGGCGTCACCAGCCGACCGTGCGTCTCCGACCCCAAGGCACCGTGCCGGGCGAGGGGGTCGGCGGGAGGATCGCGAGCGTGTCAGCGAGCGAACTCCTGCCGCCCGCGAGCCCACGCCCCACCCGGCGTCACCAGCCGACCGTGCGTCACCCTCCGAAGGCACTGTAGCGGGCGGTGCCGCGCCGCCAGGCGAGGCGGCAGGCCGCCATCATCACCACCACCCACGCCGCCTCCACCACGAGCGACCGCACGAGCTCGGCGCCGCGCACCTTTCCCAGCCACACGGCCGCGGGGAAGTAGGCGGTGTACTCGAAGGGGAGGAATCGCACCACCTCGGCCACGCTCACGCCCGGCACGCCGGTGGGGATCCCCGCGAGCATGTCGAGGGGGAACATGTGGCCGGAGAGGAGGTACTGCACGAGCATGTAGGCGAAGACGATGCTCGACACCTCGAGGAACCAGAAGCCGAGCATCCCCAGGGTGGCCTCCATGAAGAATCCGAGGAGGAAGGAGAGCACGAGCGACAGCCCGAAGGCGAGCATCGTGGCGGCGTCGGGCAGCGGGGGGAAGAAGCCGCGGCAGACGAAGAACACCGCCGCGAAGGGGATCACGGCGACGGCGTAGTAGACGAGCTTGTGGGCGATCCGGGCGGCGAGCAGGTAGCCCACGTAGTCGACCGGCTGGACGAGGTACTTCTTCACCGAGCCGTCGCGGATCCCGCGGGCGATGCCGCCGGCGAGCCCGGGCATGCTCGAGAAGGCGCGCGAGACCATCGTGAGCAGGTAGTAGGCGACGATGTCGTCGCGCGAGTAGCCGGCGATGTCGCCGGAGCGGGTGGCGCCGAAGACCGCGGTCCAGAGGAAGACCTGCGTGACGATCGGCAGGAAGCGCATCGCCGTGCCGAGGATGAAGTCGCCCCGGTAGACGAGGCGCTCCTCGAGGGAGATGACGAGCATCGTCCACCAGACGCGCAGGCCCTGCAGCCGCCGGGCGAGGAAGCCCGGGGCGGGGCGGTCGTCGGCGGAGGCGCTCACGGCCCCCCCCCTGCCCCGGCGGCGGCGATGGCCGGCCGCGGCGGCGGGGCGCCCGAACCCGAGCGGAACAGCTCGGCCACGATCTCCTCCAGCGGCACGTCCTCCACCGAGACGTCACGCACGCCAGCAGACGCGAGGATGCGCGGGAGTGCCTCCGAGATGCGTGCCCGGTCGATGCGCAGCACGACCTGGGGCCCGCGGATCTCGGCGGGGAATCCCCAACGGGCCACGGCGGCGGCGTCGGGGGCCGCGTCGAGGTCGAGGGTGACGATCTTGTGCGAGGTGAAGCGGTCGACGATCTGGTCGAGCGAGCCGTCGTAGAGGATGCTCCCCTGCGTGACGACGACGAGCCGCTTGCACAGCGCGGCGACGTCCTTCATGTAGTGGGTGGTGAGGATGACCGTCATCCCGCGCTCGGCCTGGACGTGCGAGAGGAAGCGGTGGAGGGCGTGCTGGGCGACGACGTCGAGGCCGATCGTCGGCTCGTCGAGGAACAGCACCTCGGGCTCGTGGAGGAGGGCGGCGACGAGCTCGAGCTTCATCCGCTCGCCGAGCGACAGGTCGCGCACCGGCCGCAGGAGCAGCGTGCCGACGCCGAGGAGCTCCACCAGCTCGTCGCGCGTGCGCTCGAAGCGCGGCGTGTCGATCCGGTAGATCTCCTTGTGGAGGCGGAAGCTCTCGGCGGCGGGGAGATCCCACCACAGCTGGTTGCGCTGCCCCATCACGAGGGCGAAGCGGCGGCGGAAATCGTCGCTCCGCTCCCAGGGGACGTGGCCGAGGACCGTGGCCCGGCCGCGGGTGGGGGTGATGATCCCGGAGAGGAGCTTGAGGAAGGTCGTCTTGCCGGCGCCGTTGGGGCCGAGCATGGCGACGAACTCGCCCCGCCCCACCGTGAGGGAGACGCCGCGCAGGGCCTCGACGGTGCGGCTCGTGCGCCGAAAGAGCCCGGTGACGCTCGCCAGGAGCCCCTCCGGCTTGTCGAACACCCGGTACTCCTTGGCCAGCCCCTCGACGTGGATCACCGGCGCGCCCGGGGATCCGGGCGGCGGGGGGGATGGGGGCCGACTGGAGTTGTGCATGGCGGGAGTATAGGGGAAAACGGGCTCCCCCGAGGGAGCGAGCAGCCATGATCCGCGTCGGCCTGGGACACGACACGCACCGCCTCGGACCGGGGACGGAACTCGTCTTGGGCGGGGTGCGCATCCCCCACGACCGCCGGGCGATCGGCCACAGCGACGCCGACGTCCTCCTCCATGCGATCACCGACGCGCTCTTGGGCGCGGCGGGGCTGGGGGACATCGGCGAGATGTTCCCCGACAGGGACGAGGCCAACCGCGGCCGCGACTCGGCGGAGATGCTCGCGGCGGCGTGGGCACGCGTGGCGGCGGAGGGGTGGCGGATCGGGAACCTCGATTGCGTGATCTTCGCCCAGCGCCCCACAATCCTTCCGCACCGGGCCGCCATCCGCCGCCGTATCGCCGGGATCCTCGGCGTGGCGGAGGAGCGGGTGTGGCTCAAGGCGAAGACGGGCGAGCGCGTGGGGCCCATCGGCGAGGAGCTCGCGATCGGGGCCGAGTGCGTGGTGCTGCTCGAGAAGGACTGAAACCCCCGGAGGGAGCATGGCGACGGGCGCGGATGCACGACCGAGGATCGAGGTGTACAGCACGCTCACGCGCCGCAAGCAGGCGCTGGAGACGGTGCGGCCCGGCGAGGTGGGGATGTACCTCTGCGGTCCCACGGTCTACAAGCCGAGCCACATCGGCCACATGGTCGGCCCGGTGATCTTCGACACCGTCAAGCGGCATCTCGTCTATTCGGGCTGGAAGGTGACCTGGGTCGTGAACGTCACCGACGTCGACGACAAGATCATCGTCGAGAGCGCCGCGCGCGGCACGACGATGGCGAAGCTCGCCGAGGAGATGACGCGCGACTACCTCGAGAATCTCTCGGCGCTGGGGGTGACGCAGATCGACCACATGCCGAAGGCCACCGAGCACATCGGCACGATCATCGCCTTCATCGAGGGGCTCATCGCCAAGGGCCATGCCTACGCCTCCGACGGCGACGTCTACTTCGACGTCACGCGGGATCCCGACTACGGCAAGCTCACCAACCGCTCGGTGGAGTCGACCCAGGGAGAGGGGGGCTCGACGGCCGAACGGAAGCGTTCCGCCGCCGATTTCGCCCTCTGGAAGAAGGCCAAGCCGGGGGAGCCTTCGTGGGAGAGCCCTTGGGGGCCGGGCCGGCCGGGCTGGCACATCGAGTGCTCGGCGATGTCGCGGGCGATCCTCGGCGAGCACTTCGACATCCACGGCGGCGGGCTGGATCTCGTCTTCCCCCACCACGAGAACGAGATCGCGCAGAGCGAATCGCTCCACGACAAGCCGATGGCGACCTACTGGATGCACAACGGCCTGATGCAGGCCGCCGGCGCCGCCGGCAAGGTGGGGGGGCGGCCGCGGGGGAGCGAGGGGGCCGACGACGTGGCGAGCCAGACGGCGACGAAGATTAGCAAGTCGACCGGCGCCGAGCCCTTCAAGAACCTCCTCGCCCGGCACCGCCCCGAGGCGATCCGCTTCCTCCTCCTCTCCACGCACTACCGCAGCCCGATCGCCTTCGGCGAGGAGCCGCTCGGGGAGAGCGCCCGGGCGATGGAGGCCTTCGAGCGGCTCTTCCAGCGCTTCGAGCGGATCGCGGGGAGGAAGTTTCATGCGCTCGCGCCCCGCGACCGGCGCGCGGGCGACGCCGCGGCGGCGGCGGCCGGCGCGGAGGTGGGGGCGCTGCGCGAGAAGTTCCTGGCGGCGATGGACGACGACTTCAACACGGCGATCGCCATGGCGACGTTGTTCGACTTCGTCCGCACCGTCAACAAGTTCGTCGACCAGCAGGGGATGGAGAAGCAGGCCTCGGCGGCCGACGTCGCCAGGCTCGTGGCGATGATGGAGGTGTTCCGCGAGCTGACCGCCGTGCTCGGGCTGTTCCTCGAGGAGCCGAAGGCCAAGGCCGCCGGCGGCGACGACGATCTCGTGGCGAAGCTCATGGAGCTGGTGATCGAGATCCGCAACGGCGCCCGCAAGGCGAAGGACTTCGCCACCGCCGACCTCGTGCGCACCAAGCTCACCGCGGCGGGGATCGTGCTGGAGGACCGGGCCGACGGCACCGGCTGGACGAGGAAGCCGTGAGCGGGGCCGCCGCGCCGGTCGTCGTCGGCCTGGGGGAGATCCTCTGGGACGTCTTCCCCGACGGGGCAAAGTTCGGCGGGGCGCCGGCGAACTTCGCCTGCTCGGCCGCCGGGCTCGCGGGCACCGCGGCGCGGGTATGCATGGCGGGTGCCGTCGGCGACGACGAGCTCGGCCGGCGGGCGCTCGGCGAGTTCACCGCGCGCGGCGTCGACGTCTCCGCGGTGGCGGTGCTCCCCCGCCCCACCGGCCGGGTCGACGTCACGCTCGACGCGGCGGGCCACGCCTCCTACGTCTTCGCCCCCGACGGCGCCTGGGACGCCGTGCCCTGGAGCGAGTCACTCCAGAGCCTCGCCTCCGCGACGTCGGCCGTCTGCTTCGGCACGCTCGGCCAGCGCGGGAAGGAGTCCCTGGCCACGATCCGCCGCTTCCTCGCCGCCGTCCCCTCCCCAGCACTCACGATCCTCGACGTCAACCTCCGCCCCCCCTTCTGGACCCCCGAGGTGGTGCGCGGGTCGATCGCGCTCGCGAACGTCTTCAAGTGCAACGACGACGAGCTCCCGGTGGTGGCGGAGATCCTCGGGCTTTCCGGCTCCCCCGAGGGGATCCTCCGGGGGCTCGTCGAGCGGTATTCCCTGCGACTCGCCGCCCTCACCCGAGGCGCGAAGGGATCGCTTCTGGTCATGGCCGACGGCCGCGTGAGCGATCTTCCCGGCATCCCGGTCGACGTCGTCGACACCGTCGGCGCCGGCGACGCCTTCACCGCGGCCGTGGCCCTCGGCCTCCTCGCCGGATGGCCCCTGGGAGAGCTCCACGTCCACGCCGACTCCGTGGCGGCCTACGTCTGCACGCAGGCCGGCGGCACGCCGCCGATCCCCGCGGACTTGCGCATCGGGTCACCGGGGGAGCCGCTCGTGCGGTACGCCTGCCCGGTGTGCGGCTGGCGCGGCCTCCACGCGCCGGCGTACGAGCGCATGCCGCCCCCACCCTATCCCGACTTCGGTGAACCGCCCTATCGCGAACGCCTCGGGGAGCCGTGCCACGGCGGCTGCCACGGCTGCGGCTACGAGTTCGGGTATGACGATGACGCGGGCGCGTGCGGATCGCCGAAGTCGTTCCGCGAATACCGCCGGGCATGGATGGCGGGGGGATGCCGTTGGTGGTCGAGCCGACCGCGGCCGGCCGACTGGGATCCACCGTCTCAATTGCGGGCCGCTGGGATTCCCGACGGTTGACAATCCGATTCCCCCGATGGGATCGTCTCTCACGGATTCAGGAATCCCCACGGACCATTCCATGGACCGCTTCCCCCACGCACTCCGCGTGATCGCGATCGTGACCGCGACGGCGATCTTCGGCATGATCCTCGGCGGCGCGTTCGGCTACGTCGCCGCCCTCGTCGCCCCGACGTTCTTCGAGGCGACACTGCCCTGGAAGCAGGTGGAACCCGTCGGGGTCGCCACCGTCCTCGGGGCCTTCGGTGGGACGCTCTGCGGCGGGGCCCTCGGGGCGTTCGCGATGCTCCTGCAGACGGTCGCCGACGGCCGCCGCAGCGCGAGGAAAGAGTGAACGCCTCCCACACGGTCCTGCCCGGCGATCCATCACGGCCGATTCCATGCGTGAGCCCCTCCTCACCGAGCGTCTCCTCCTCCGCGATTGCACCGAGGAGGACGCCCCCGCGCTCCTCGCCCTCGACCACGATCCCGAGGTGATACGGGCCGTCGGACCGCCCCAGGCCACCGATGTGGCGGCCTACGCGGAGCGCATCCGGACCACGTACATGCCGTTTCAGCGTCATGCGTGGCGCGGCGTTCTGCTCGTCATCGACCGGGCGACCGACCGATTCCTCGGGTGGGTATTCGTGCGGCCCGCCCCTGCCTCGCGCGACGCGGGGGCGTTCGGCTGGCACGACCCGCGCGACGAGGAACTCGGTTACCGGTACCATCCGGAGGCGTGGGGCCGGGGCATCGCCACGGAAGCCGCCCGGGCGATTCTGCGGGTGGCGCTCGCCGATCCGGCGACGAACATGATCGTCGCCGCCGCACGGATCGGGAACCACCGCTCCCAGCGTGTGCTCGCGAAGCTGGGGTTCCGGCCGACCGGCACCGTGACGCTGCCTGGCGTCGACGATCCCGTCGTGATGCTGTCGCTCACCCGGTCGGGAGCCCGGCTCGGTCCGGACGGCGCCTGATCCAGGTGGCGACGAGCCGTCGTGGGCCGCGGCGCTCCGGCCTCCTGCCCGGGGGGCACAAGCGCGCGATGCGCTGCCCCCCCGGGACGAGCCGGGGGAATGCGAGACCGCCGCATCCCTTTGGTCGCAGGACCGCTCACCAGGCGTTGTCGCCGCTGGGCAGTTCGCCGCCGGCACGGCTGCCGAGGGCGTGGAGGATGTCGCGGTCGATGGTCTCGGAGATCGCGCGCACCGACCCGTCAGCCATGCCGATCACCGCCACGGCGGGATGGTAGGAGCCGAATCCCCCCACCCACAGCGGCCCCTTCTCCACCGGGGCCTCCGCCGGCTCGCCGGGATTCCTCGGCCGCACCGCCGACCACTCCGTCCGGCCGGTGTTCCGCAGCGTGGCCCGCGTCCCCGACACCCACCCCAGCTCCGGCAGCCCCCCTTCGGAGACCGGCCGCTCGAACACGCGCTCGCCGACGAGCAGCGTATTGGAGCTGCCATCGACGATGTCGTCGAAGCGGATGCGACTGTTGAGGAAGAGGATCCCGTCGTTGGTGGCGTCGATCGGCGCCTCGACGGAATGGTGGCAGCCGGCGTAGCTCGAGTGCTGGATCCAGCCGTTCTCGCCGCGATCCTCGGCGGGCGCAGTGAAGGTCGACGACGGGCAGTGGAGGACGTTGATCGCCAGGCGGCGCAGCCGGTCGTTCCCCTCGGCGTAGGCACCGGCCGCCTGATCGAAGGCGCGGAACACCGCCTGCTGCTCCAGGTAGGGCAGCGCCTGCACCGTCCAGGAGACATGCTGCCCCTCGGGGGCGTTGCGGATCGGACCGTCGGGATTCGTCACGCCGGCGGGAAAGTGGCCGGTGTGGAACTCGTGGTTGTGCAGCGCCAGCGAGAGCTGGACGGTGTTGTTCAGGCAGGAACAGCGCCGGGCCGCCTCGCGGGCCATTTGCACGGCGGGCAGGAGGAGGCCGACGAGCGTGCCGATGATGGCGATGACGACGAGCAGCTCGACGAGCGTGAAGGCCCGCCGACGGGGGAAGGGAGAGCGATTCATCGGGGGACCTCCGGGGAGACTTCGGGACGGGCGGACGGTGACGAGGCGGCGCGGGTGAAGGCGCGCTGGCGACGGACCGAGTCGGGCCGGCCGGCGGGGTAGTCGACGACGATGCGGACGAGGCTCCCGGCGCCGTCGGGAGCGATCTCCGTGACGACGTCGGCATCCCCGGCGTCGACGATCGCGGAGGCGGGGATCTTCTCGCGCCCGCCGGCCCACCCGGGCTCGGCACGGAGGCGGGCCGCGGCCCGCTCGGCGGCCGCCTCGAGGAGGCAGTCGGCCTGCCGGGCGACGAGCTCCCTGCCGAGCTGCCGGCGGGAGAGGAGCGCGATCTCGATCATGGCACCGAGCACCAGGAGCACCACCGCGAGCGCCGCGAGGGCGGCCACGAGCGCGGCACCGCGGCGCGGCGGCGGGGCGACGGTGGGACGTACGGGGGG
>CAISKG010000272.1 GCA_903885855.1 uncultured Planctomycetaceae bacterium | reverse complement strand
TGCCCCGGTGGAGGCCGGTACGGGGGGCGGGGCGTCAGCCGGGCGCCGGGCGGATGATCCGAATCCCGTGGCGGGCCCGGATCACGTCGCGTTTCGTTTCGTCCCCTGCGTCGGCGGCAGGCGCACCGACGCCGCGAACAGGCCGCCGGCGAGGATGCCGAGGATCGCCCCCACGACCGGCTGCGACAGCGCGATCGCCACCGTACAGCCCATCAGACAGAGAAACCCGAGGCCCTCGAGACGATTCACGTGCCACCTCCGGATGGGGCCCGACGAGCGCGGGCCGACCTGCCCCCCGACGGTCACCTCCCGATTCACAGTATCCCCACGCGTCGGCCGGCACCAGTGGCCGCCTGGGGTGCGATCCCGGCCACGGCGCACCACAGGGCGATGCCCACGAGGAAGCGAATGGTCATGGATCGGCTCCGATCGTCTCGTGGCGGCGCCATGCCTGCATGCCGCAAAAGCGTGGGGAACGTACCGCCACGCCCCGGGGGCAGCGGCGGCCGCGACGCGTTGGGCACGTCGTCTTCCGTCGGATACGATCGCTGGGATCGCCCGGCCTGCGCGCCGCCGCTCGAGGCACCGCATGGTTTCCGCCCGCCCCACGACCGAACGCCGGGAATTCCTCCGCCGCCTCGGCGGCGGCTTCGGCACGCTCGCGTTCGGGGCCCTGTCGGGGGCCTTCGGTGCCGCGGGGTCCCGGGGGGTGGTGGCCGCCCCCGATCCGCTCCGGCCGCTCGCCGCCCGGCCGGCCCCGATGCCGCCGCGGGCGACGTCGGTGATCTTCCTGTTTCTCGTCGGCGGACCGTCGCAGATCGACACGTTCGACCACAAGCCGCTGCTGCAGCGCCTCGACGGGCAGCCGCTGCCGGCCACGATCCGTCGGTCGATCGAGTCGTCGAGCCATGCCAACGTCCTCCACGGCTGCGACGACAAGCTCCTCGCGAGCCCCTACCGCTGGCAGCGGCACGGCGGGTCGGGGATGTGGGTGAGCGAGTTGTTCCCGCACCTGGCCGCGCGGGTCGACGATCTCTGCTTCATCCACTCGATGCAGGCCGATTCGAACAACCACGCCCCGGCCAGTTATCAGATGCACACCGGCGACGTCCGCGCCGGCAAGGCGAGCCTCGGCTCGTGGACGACCTGGGGGCTGGGTTCGGAGAGCGAGGATCTGCCGGGCTACGTCGTGCTCTTCGACGCCGGGCCGCTCGGAGGCCCGGCCAACTACTCCAGCGGCTTTCTGCCCGCCGCGCACCAGCCCACGCGGCTGCGCGACCGCGGGACGCCCGTCCTCGACCTCCTCCCGCCCGACGAGCTCGCCGCCGGCCAGCGGGACACGCTCGATCTGATCCGCACGCTCAACGTGCGCCACCGCGGGGCGCGGGCCGGATCGACGGAGCTCGACGCGCGGCTGGCGAGTTACGAGCTCGCCTGGCGGATGCAGTCCAGCGCGATCGACCTGGGCGATCTCGCCGCCGAGACGGCGGGAACCCTGCGCAGCTACGGCCTCGAGCACGCCGACGAGCGCACGCGGGCCTTCGGCCGGAAGTGCCTGCTCGCGCGGCGGCTCGTCGAGCGCGGGGTGCGGTTCGTCCAGCTCTACGACATGCCCGACAAGGACGGCTGGGACGCCCATGGGGCGCTCGCCGACAACCACACGCCGCGCGGCCGCTGGACCGACCAGCCCATGGCGGCGCTGCTGGGCGACCTCAAGGACCGCGGCCTGCTCGACGAGACGCTCGTGGTCTGCGCGAGCGAGTTCGGCCGCACGCCGCTCGTCCAGGGCAACGGCGGCAGGAATCACAACGCCGCCGGCTTCACGGTGTGGCTGGCGGGCGGTGGCGTGCGGGGCGGCCAGCGGATCGGCGCCACCGACGACGTCGGCTACCAGGCGGTCGAGTGTCCCACCCCCTTCCGCGACCTGCATGCGACGATCCTCGCGGCGCTCGGCCTCGATCACCTCCGCCTCACCTATCCGGTCGCGGGCCGTGACGAGCGGCTCACCGGCGTCGCGGGGCTGGCCAGGATCATTCCCGGGGTGCTCGGATGACGTGCCGAGGCTCGTGCAGGGGATCCGGTCGGCGCCGCCGCCACGCGTCCGGCGGGGTCGCCGGGGCGCGGCGCGGCCGGACGGTGCCGCGCGAGCCCGCCCTCGCCGCCGTCGCGGCGGTCTGGATC
>CAISKG010000271.1 GCA_903885855.1 uncultured Planctomycetaceae bacterium | reverse complement strand
CCCACGCCACCACCGCCAGGGTGACCGTGGCCTCGAGCGCCGCGCGTGCGATCGACGGCGTGGCCCCCAGGGCCAGCGGCGCGAGCACCGCCGCCGCGCCGAGCAGCGCCGTCGCCGCCCCGACGCCACCGGGGAGCGCGGCTTTCAGAGGAGCACGCATTCGGGCTTCGGCCCCCGCCCCATGGCCCAGGCGTACGCGGCACGCATCCGCGCCGTGACGCCGCTCCAGCCGTAGCCCTCCCGGGCGATCACCCGGCCCCGTTCCCCCATCGCGCGCAACTCGGCGTCCGGGCGGGCGACCGCCTCACGCAGCGCCCGCTCGAGCGCGGCGGGGTCGGGATCGACCCACCACCCCGCGCCGGCCCGCGGCAGCTCCTGCCAGGGGGTGCCGGTGGTGGTGATCACGGGGAGCGCGTGCCCGAGGGCCTCGAGGATCACGATCCCGAAGTTCTCCGAGAACGACGGCAGCACGAAGAGCGCCGCCCCGCGGAACAGCCGGTCCTTGTCGGCGCCGTACTGCGGCCCGAGCACGGTCACGTCACCGGCGATGCCGGCACGCTCCACGGCGGCCCGGACGGCGTCGGCGTGCCCGCCGTCGTCCGGCCCGGCGATCACCAGCTTCCAGCCCGCCGGCCGCACCGCCGCCCAGACCCCGACGAGGCCGAGGACGTTCTTCTTGGGGGTGATCCGCGAAAAGAAGAGGGCGACGCGCGGGGCGGAGGCCGCCGGGGGCGCGGCGGGCTCGGCCGGGAGATCGAGGCCCGGCGGGACGACGATGATCGGCTGGCGCAGGCCGAGCCGGCGCAGATTCCCGGCCTCCTCCGCGGCCGTCGCATGGAGGCAGTCGGCGCCGACGAGATCGCCGCGCTGGTAGAGCACGAGCGCCGCCTGCTTCTTCCAGCGCTTGAGCGCCAGCGCCCCGGGCTCGAGCATCCCGTGGGGGGACGTCACCTGGGGGATGGCGAGCGCGCGGATGGCGCCGCAGACGGCGTGGATCACAGGCTCCCACAGCCCGTGGACGTGGACGACGTCGATTCGCTCCCGCGCGGCGAGGCCCGCCAGGGCGGCGTCGAGGCGCGGCGGCCTGCCGGCGTCGACGACGCGCACCGCGGGGTCGATCGGCACCGTGTCGTCGTCGCCGCGGCGGCCGCAGAGGATGGTGATCCGGTCGCCGACGACGCGGGCCTGTTCCCGGGCCAGATCGGCGACGAACGTCGACGTGCCCCCGCCGGCCCGGGCCACGTCGCTGATCACGTGCACCACGTGCATGGGCTCGCGCGCTCCGCCGGGCGAGGCGGTCACGACAGCGCCGCGATCCATCGGTCGGCCCACTGGACGGTGCCGTAGGGCTCCGCGAAAGCGCGGGCACGGCGGCCGATGTCGGGCAGCGACGGGCAATGGTGCACGCGCTCGAGCGCCTCCACCAGCGCGTCGCGGTCGCCGGTGGCGAACGTGAAGCCGGAGAAGCCGTCGCGGACGAGTTCCACCGTCGATCCGCACGCCCCGCTGGCCACCACCGGCAGGCCGGCGGCCGACGACTCCACGACCACCAGCGGCCAGGGATCGTAGAGGCTGGGAAGGACGAGGGCGCCGCTCTGGGCCATCGCTTCGCGGACCTGCGCCGGCTGGAGGAATCCCAGGTCGGTGATCCCTTCCGCGCCGCGGATCGCCCCGGCCAGTTCCCCCTTGCCGCAGCAGGCCAGCGGCCAGGGATCGGCCACCCGCCGCCGGTACTCCGCGTGGGCCGCCAGCAGCAGGTCGAAGCCCTTCCGCCCGACGTACTGCCCGCAGTAGAGGAATCGCCGTGGCCAGGGCCCTGCGGCGCGCCGCGCGTCATCGACGCGGCCGAGGGAAACCGTATCGACGCCGTAGACGCCGCGCCGGATGCGCCGCTCGCCGAATCCGAGGCGGCGGGCGTACTGCCAACAGCGCTCCCCCGTGACGAACACCATGTCGATGCGCCGCAGATAGCCCCGGAGCGGCCAGCGTGCCACGTGCTGCCGCAGCGTGCCGCGCCAGGGCGTGTCCATGCCCATCACGAAGCGCCGGCCGGGGGCCGCGGCGAGCACCGGCAGCCGGCGGTAGGCGCGGTTGAGCCATCCCGCCAGCACGACCACGTCGGCGTCGAAGGCGGCGACCTCGCGCGCCAGGTACGCGGCGTCGAAGCGGCGCCGCTCGTCGAGCGGGAGCCAGTCGACCCCGCCCATGAGGCTGGCGTCGAAGGCGGTCGCCGTCTGGCGGTCGTAGGTGGCGACGCGCAACTCGACGCCGGGCCTTCGTGCCAGCTCGCTCCAGCAGGCCGCCATGTAGCCGGAGATGTCGGTCCAGAAGAACATGATCCGCAGGCCGTCGCGCCCCGGCCCCGGAGCGCGGGGGAGGGCGATCGGCTGCGGTCCGGCGATCGGCGGCGTGTCGGAGGGGCTCATGGTGGGCAGGGGCGGCCGGCGGGCCGCCCGGATTCCGACTCCGGAGGATGGATCACGAAGCCGCTCCGAGCAGCCGCTTGGCACCCGACACCACCGCCTCCCCCCGGACGGGGCCGAAGACGGCGCAGCATATCCGGTAGGCGGCCGATCCCTCGCACACGCCGCCGTCGAGCCGCCGCGCCACCGCGAAGTACTCCGCGGCCACCGCGGGGAGCCCGCTCTGCACCGAGCGCCGTCCGATCCGCCAATACTGCCGGGCCAGCGCCGCCGCGAGGTCCGTGGGCAACGGCGTGCCGAAGCGCCGCTCCGCCAGGGCCCTGATCCGCTCGAGCGACCCCAGGCGGCCGCGGGCCACCGCGGCGTCCGCGTCACCGCCGCTGATCCGCCCGGAGCCGTGCTGACGGTAGGCGTACACCTCCCCGGGAACGTGGTGGAAGCGCGTCCCGTCGAGCCACATCCGCAGGTGGAGGTCGTACTCCTGCCCGCGCGGCACGCGCTCGTCGAATCCCCCGACCCGGCGCACGAGCTCCGCGCGGTGCAGCGGCGACGCGGTGAGGGGGGCGTGGAGCACCATCCGCTCCACCTCCGACAGACCGGCGGCGGGCGCCGGCGGCGGGGCGAGGTGGGCGCCGTGCGCGTCCACCCAGCGCACGTCGCCGCAGACGACCGTCTCCGGCGCCGCGTGGCGATCCATCCAGGACAACTGCGCCGCCAATGCGCCGGGGAGGAGGAAATCGTCGGCGTCGAGGAACTTCACGTACCGCGCGGAAGCCGCCGCGAGCCCGAGATTACGCGCCCGGCAGGCGCCGGAGCCGTCCGACCCGAGCGCCCGGATCCGCCCCCCGTAGCGGCCCACGACGGCCGGCGAGTCGTCGGAGGAGCCGTCGTCGACGACGATCACCTCCACCCGCAGACCGGGATCGGCGAGCGCCGAATCGATCGCCGCGGCGAGGAACGCCCCCTGGTCGCGGTTGGGGATCACGACCGTCACGTCGGGCGCCCCCGCGCTCATGCGAGGGCCTCGAGCAGCCCGGCGACGTAGCGCTCGGCGGTGTGGCGCTCGAGGGCCGCCGTGCGGGCCGCGGCGCCGAGCCGCACGCCGAGCGCGGGATCGTCGCACACGCTGAGCATCGCCCCGGCCATCCCGTCCACGTCGCGCTCCTCGACGAGCAGGCCGCTCACCCCCTGCTCCACCACCTCGCCGATGCCCGCGTGGCGCGTGGCCACGATCGGCAGACCGCAGATCATCGCCTCGAGGACCGCCACGGGCGTGCCTTCGCAGTCGCCACGCGCCGGCCCCTCGCGGGGGCAGATGGAGTGCTGGACGAAGGCCGTGGCGGCGAGCATGTGGCGGGCCACCGCCTCGTGGGACAGGCTCCCCGGCAGCTCGACCGCGCCGTCGAGGCCGAGGGCGTGGCTGAGGTTGCGCGTCACTTCGAGGAGCTGGCCGTCGCCGGCCAGCACGAGCCGGGCACGCGGATGCCGCTCGCGCACCGCCCGGAACGCCAGGAGCGTGAGGTAGGGGGCCTTCTTGTCGACGAAGCGCCCGACCCCGAAGAACAGCGGATCCGCCGGCGGCGCGGCACGGGGGGTGAACCGCCCCGTGTCGACCCCGCAGCGCACGAGGCGCATCTTCTCCTCCGGGAAGCCGAGGGCCACCAGCGCCCCGATCATATGGCGCGACACCGCCACCACCCGGTGGGCCCGGGCGGCCAGGTCGCGGTAGCCGGCGCGGTGGGCCTCGACGACCGACGCGGTGTGGGCGTCGCTGCCGTGGAAGTGGGGGACGATCCGCACCCCCGCCGCCTCGCACGCCGGCAGGAGCGCGGCGGCGTGGGTGCCGAAATTGACGAGCATGGTGTCGATCCGGGCGCGCGCAAGCCGGCGCGCGAGCTCCCGCGTCTGCGGCCCCTCCCAACGCGTGCGCCGCACGCCGACGTCCCAGGCGGTCTCCGCCATGCCGCGCAGGCTGCGCAGGGGCGCGATCGCCCCGCCCGGCCGGGTCTCGGAGGCCACCGGGCCGCCGTGGATCGCCAGCGCGCACGGCAGCCGCTCGTACTGCATGCGGATGAAGGTCTCCGACGTGGTGGCCGGATCGTGGGCGGCGATGGCGAGTCTCATGCGCGGGGCGTCCTACGCGGGAACGAGCGCGTAGGGGCGTCTCCCCTCGCCTCCCCCCTCGACCTGGAAGCGGGGCCACGACGACTGCCGCGCGAGCACCTCGCGCACCGTGGTGAAGCGGAAGGTGCGCAGCAGGTGCGCCAGCTTCGCCTCCGCGCCGGCGATGTTGACGTAGTACTTGAGGTACTTGAGCCGCTCCACCGGCCGCCACAGCGGCGGCTTCTCGAAGCGCGGCTGGCGGGGGTTGATCTCGCGCGGATGGATGTACGACATCCCCGGCCGGCCGGCGCGGTGGTTTTCGCGGAAGCCGGCCTCCACGACCGACAGCGGGAAGAGCCGCAGGTAGCCGCCGCCCGAGAAGGGGATCCGCCGCCCCGCCAGCGTCATCACCGACACCGGGAAGCAGCGCAGATCCCCGGCGGCGGTCTCCATGACGAACGGGTCGCGCGGGAATCCCGACACCCCGCCGTGGTCGCGCCGCGCCGGCACCACCGACACGTCGGTCGTCACGCCGTGGCGGCGCAGGATCGGGTAGCACCAGAAGGTGTCGTCCTTCACCGAGAAGCCGGGCGCGCGGTAGGTGTCGACGGGCTGGCCGCTCGTCTCGCGGAGCACGTCGAGCGCCGCCACCAGATCGCGCTCGAATTCCTCCGGCTCGAGCATGTACACGAGCCGGTGCCAGTAGCTGTGGCAGCCCACCTCGTGCCCCTCGCGCGCGAGCCGGCGCACGAGGTCGGGGAACTTCCGTGCCACCCATCCCACCGTGAGGAACGTGCCGCGGCAGCCCGCCCGGTCGAGGAGGCGCATCAGCGTCTCCGTGTCGCCGACCACGCACGACGGCGCGTCGTCCCAGGTGCGCGGGTCGTTGTAGCGGCTGCGGATCCCGAAGGCGTGGAACCACTCCTCGAGATCGACGCAGAACGCGTTCAGCGGTTGTTCGCCGTGGTCCATGGGGCTCTCAAGTGAAGCGCTTCACGACCTTGGCGGGATTGCCGGCGACCATCGTGTAGGGGGGGACGTCGGCGAGCACCACCGCCCCCGACGCCACCACGGCCCCCTCGCCGACGGTCACCCCCGGCATGACGACCGAATTGACGCCGATGAAGGAGTGCGAACCGAGCCGCACCGGCTCCACGACGACGGGCACGTGGCCGAGGTCGCGCAGGCGGTGCGGCGCCTTGATGTGCGTCATCACGATCGCGCCGGCCGTGACGCGCACGTCGTCGCCGAGGGTGATGTTCTCGGGGTAGGCCGTCTCGAGCGTGGCCCCGGGATCGATGAAGCAGTCGCGTCCCATGCGCACGCCGCGGAGGCGGTGGAGGACGTTGCGCACGCCCACCGGGGCCACGCGCACGAGGTTCCCGAGGAACCAGTTGCGCCACAGGTAGTTCAATCCCAGCACCACGACGTTGCCCCCCCGGTCGCGCGCCGAGCGGCGCGCGTCGCCGAACAGGCCGTGCGGCCGGTAGGGAGCTGCCGGCCCGGCGGCGCCCCCTTCCGCCGCCGCCACGCCGGCGCGGGGGGCCCGGGGCTCGGTCGGGGGCGCGGCGTGCGCGGCCGCGGCGATCGCCT
>CAISKG010000270.1 GCA_903885855.1 uncultured Planctomycetaceae bacterium | reverse complement strand
GTGATCGAGGCGGCCGACGTGCATGCCGCCTTCGCCGCGGCGATCCTCCACTTCCGCCCGCCGCGCCGCGTGCCGCGGCGCGGCACGAGCCCGCAGGCGGCGGTCGATCCCTCGGCCCGGATCGGCGCCGACGTCGAGATCCAGCCCCTGGCCACCGTCGGCGCCGACGTCGAGATCGGCGCCGGCTGCACGATCCACTCCGGGGCGCGGATCGGGCACGGCTGCCGTATCGGCCCGGGGACGGTGATCCACCCCAACGCCGTGCTCTACGACGACACGCGCGTCGGCGCGCGCTGCATCGTGCACGCCGGAGCGGTGCTCGGTGCCAACGGCTTCGGCTACGCGTCCGGCCCCGGGGGCCACGTCCTCTCGGCGCAGTTGGGATGGGTCGAGCTCGGCGACGACGTCGAGATCGGGGCCAACGCCACCATCGACCGCGGCACCTACGGGCCGACGTCGATCGGATCGGGGACGAAGATCGACAATCTCGTCATGATCGCGCACAACTGCCGCATCGGCAGGCACGCCATGATCTGCTCCCAGGTGGGCGTCGCCGGGAGCACCTCCACGGGCGACTTCGTCGTCATGGCGGGGCAGGTGGGGGTGCGCGACCACGTGCACATCGGCGACCGGGCGATCCTCGGGGCGCGCTCCGGCGTGTCGAGCGACATCCCCCCCGGTGTCACGGTTCTCGGCGAGCCGGCCATCGAGCTCCGCGAGCGCAAGCTCCAGCTGGCGACGATGACCAAGCTCCCCGAGATGCGCAAGACCCTCAAGGATCTCGCCGCCCGCGTCGCGGCGCTCGAGGCGCCCGCCGGTGGCGGGCGGGAGCCACGGGCCGCCTGATCCGCCGCAGCCGAGCCGCCGCTTCCCCGCCATGAACACCACGCCCGCCCACCCCGCCGCTTCCGCGTCGCTCGACGGCGAGACGATCGGGATCCTCGCCGGATGGGGACGCTATCCGGTGATGATCGCCGAGGCGGTGCGCCGCCACGGCGGCCGCACGGCCGTGCTCTCCATCCGTGGACACGCCGACGCCGATCTCGAGCCGCTCGCCGACGTCTACGGGACCGTCGGCGTGGCGGAGATCGGTGCCGCGGTCGCCTTCTTCCGCCGCGCGGAGGCGCGTCGGGCCACCATGGCGGGCAAGATCCACAAGACCACGATCTTCGCCCGCGGTGCCTGGCTCCATCACCTTCCCGACTGGACCGGCCTCAAGACCTTCTGGCCCCATTTCGTGAGCCGGCGGCGCGACAACCGCGACGACTCGCTGCTCGGCGCGATCGCCGCCGCCTTCGACGCCGCCGGGATCCGCATCTGCCCCGCCACGGACTTCGCCCCGGAATTGCTCGCCCTCCCCGGCCGTCTCGCCGGCCCGCCGCTCTCGGCGTCGGAGGAGGCCGACGTGGCCTTCGGGTGGCGCCTCGCCAAGGAGCTCGGGGCGCACGACATCGGCCAGACCGTCGTGGTGCGCAACCGGGCCCCGCTGGCCCTGGAGGCGATCGAGGGCACCGATGCCTGCATCCGCCGCGCGGGCGAGTTGTGCGGGGCGGGGGGGATGGTGGTGGTGAAGGTCGCCAAGCCCCGTCAGGACCTGCGCTTCGACATGCCGACCGTCGGCGTGGGAACGCTCCGCTCACTCGCGGCCGCGCAGGCGCGCGTCCTGGCGATCGAGGCCGGCCGGACGATCCTCGTCGACGGGGATGCACTGCGGGCCTTCGCCGAGGCCCAGGGCATCACGATCACGAGCCTCGTGGCCGACGCGGTCTCGGCCCCGGCGGCCGAATCGCCCCGGCGCGCCGCCTGACGAGCCGGGCCGAGGCGTATACTGTGGCCATGCCCAGCCCTCCGCGCATCCCCACCGGGCCGGTTCCCGTCGCTCCCCGCGGCGTCCGGGCCGTGCGTGCCGGTCGGCTCCTCGGGGTGCTGCTCGTGATGGCGACGGCGGCCATCGCCCCCCCGCAGACCGCCCGCGGCCAGTCGCCCGACACGGCCGTGGCCGATCCCCCGGCGACGGCCGGCGAGGATCCCGCCGACGTGCCCGTCGAGGAGCTGATGGACGCCGATCCCTACGGCGAGACCGACGCCGGCGAGGGGGACGACGCGGGCGACGACGACGAGGCCGCCGCGCCCGCCGCGGGGCGGGCGCGCGTCAAGCCGCCGCCCCGACGTTCCGGGCTTCTCCCGATCGACATGAAGATCGATCGAAGCCAGCGCATCCCGCCGGCCGCCCCCTTCCACATGGGGCGCGAGATCGCGCAGACGATGCACTACACCGGCGCACCGTGGCTGGTGCGCGAGAGCCGGCAGCGCGAGGAGGACTGCCGGCAGATGCTCGACGCGCTCGAGATCCGCCCCGGGCAGACGCTCTGCGATCTCGGCGCCGGCAACGGCTTCTACACGCTCGAGATGGCCCGCCGCGTCGGCCCCGAGGGGCTCGTGTACGCCGTCGACATCCAGCCGGAGATGCTGCGGATGCTGTCGCGCCGGGCCGCCCAGGAGCGGATCGACAACATCCGCCTGATCCTCGGCTCACCGATCGATCCGCGCCTGCCCGAGGGGGAGATCGACCTCGTCCTGTGCGTGGACGTGTACCACGAGTTTTCCCATCCCGAGGCGATGCTCGCCCGGATCCGCGAGAGCCTCGCCCCCGGCGGTCGCGTGGCGCTGGTCGAGTTCCGCGGCGAGGATCCCGCCGTGCCCATCAAGCCGCTCCACAAGATGACCAAGGCGCAGGTCCGCGCGGAGCTCGAGCCGGCGGGCTTCCGCCTCGTGCGCGAGTTCGAGCGGCTGCCGTGGCAGCACCTGCTCTTCTTCGGCGACGAAGACGACGCGGCCGCTCGGTAGCGGCCCGCCTTCGGGCCCGGCCCGCCGCGCGCGGTTTCCCAACTGTCCGCGCGCGGCGTCAGGGATGACGGTTTCGACAGCCGCCCGCTCGCGGTTCATCCCGCCCAACGGGCTCTCCAGCGGGGCACGCGTCGCTCAGCGGCGCGTCCGGGCCCGGGGTGCGGCGTGGGCGTCGGCTTCCCTGCAGGCACCCTTCCGACGCCCTCCGGCGACCGGGGGAAACCCGTTTTTCGCGGCAAAAACGCGGGTCCGGCCTGGGGAGGCTTGGAGGGTTTTCGCCCGGGGCGCTACGATCTCGGGCAGTCACGGATGGTTGACCGGGTCGCTACGAATAGAGCAGCGGCCCGTGCTCCGAGGGATTCAGGGGTTCCTCGGAAAAACGCGGTCGGGCCGTCTGCACCAGGCAGGCGGCACCAAGGCATGGATTCCAACTCGCGTCGACCGAGATCGTCCACGCTCGCCGCGCCCCCGCCGGGCGCCGGTGCCGGCGTTTCTCTCGGACCGCATGTCCCTTCCGGCTCGTCGTCCCACGCCCTCGGCTGGGTGGTGGGGCGAAATCTCGCCATGCAGCGCGTGGTGCGCTCGATCCAGCGCGCAGCCGAGGTGGGCTGCACGGTCCTCCTGCTCGGCGAGACCGGCTGCGGCAAGGAGATCCTCGCCCGCCTGCTCCACGGCGCCGGCCCCCGGGCCGACAAGCCCTTCGTGCCGGTCAACTGCGGCGCGCTGTCGGCCCAGGTGGCCGAGAGCCAGCTCTTCGGCCACGAGAAGGGGGCGTTCACGGGGGCCGAGGGGCGGGCGCTCGGCATCTTCCGCGCCGCCGAAGGGGGCGTGGTGTTCCTCGACGAGATCGGGGAGATGCCTGCCGAGATGCAGACCAAACTCCTGCGGGTCCTGCAGCAGCGCGAGGTTCATCCGGTGGGCGCCGCCCAGCCGGTGCCGATCGACGTCCAGGTGGTCGCCGCCACCAACCGGGATCTCCAGGCGGAGGTCGCGAAGGGGACGTTCCGAGAGGACCTCTACTTCCGCCTCAACATGATCGAGCTGCGCATCCCGCCGCTGCGCGAGCGCCCCGAGGACATCCCCGAGTTCATCGACTTCTTCTCCCAGCACTTCGCCGCCAGCTACCGCACGGAGCCCTGGCAGCCGTCCGAGGAGACCGTCGCCGAGTTCTCGGCCTTCGATTGGCCGGGCAACGTGCGACAGCTTTCGCACATCATCGAGCAGGCCTATGTGCTGCAGATGGAGCCGCAGCTCCCGGCGTCGGCGAAGCTCCACCTCGATGCCGACACCCCGGAGATCGCCGGACGCCTTCCGACGGTCGATCTCGACCTGCTGCGGAAGTGTGCGGTGCGCCAGGCTCTGGAGATGACCCGCGGCCACAAGGCGCGGGCCGCCAAGCTGCTCGGCGTCCACGCCAACACCATGTCGCGCTTCATGCGCGAGGTGGAGGGGGACGAGCGGGAGATCGCCTGACCCCGCCCGTGTGTCCCCAGGACCGTCAGGTCTAGGACGGTCACCCAGGACCGTCAGGCATCGGACGGTCACCCAGGACCGTCAGGCATCGGACGGTCTCCCAGGACCGTCAGGCCTAGGACGGTCTCCCAGGACCGTCAGGTCTAGGACGGTCTCCCAGGACCGTCAGGCATCGGACGGTCTCCCAGGACTGTCAGGTCTAGGACGGTCACCCAGGACCGTCAGGGGTGCCCGAGGCGCGGCGGCGTCATCTTCGGCGCCGAGGCCGACCCGGCGCCCGTGCCGAAGTGGAGGATCGTGATCGCCCCCATCGACACCAGCGCCCAGGGGGCCCAGTCGGGGGCGGTGAAGGTCTTGGCCGGCCCGGCGCCGTCGATGGTCTTGATCATCGCGGAGTCGATGAGGAGCAGTTCGGCGCCCACCACGCAGGCGAACACGCCGAGGGCCAGAAAGACGCTCTTCCACATGGGCTCGATTCCCGGAGAGGGCGGCTGCCGCCCCGATCCGCCGACGCCGGCGGGCAGGGGATGCGCGTGCGCGAGCGAAGCCGCGGTCGCGAGGGCACCCGCTCCCGGGCTCCATCGGCACGCGGCCGGGAGGGAGACGAGCCGGCCACCGGGAGTGCCGGCGGTGCCGGTCGTGACGGGGGGGCGGGCCTCGGCCGGCGGCACTCAGGCCTTGGAGGCCTCGCCCGGCGGGAGGTGGGGCTCGACCTCGCCCCGGCCCTCGTGGCGCGGCGAGCGGGGCTCGGCGTCGGTTCCCGGGGCGAGCTGGGGAGCCTCCACGGAGGCCTCCACGAGCCCGCGCAGCTCCGCGCCGTCGATGACCTCCGTCTCCATCAGCTTCCGGGCGATGGCCTCGAGGGCGCCGCGCCGCGACTCGAGGATCCGCCGCACGCGCTCGATCGCCTGGTCGATGATCCGCTTCACCTCCTGGTCGATCTCCCGGGCGGTGGCCTCGCTGTGCGACCGCGCCGACGCCATCTCGCCGCCGGCGCCGGCCAGGAACGGCGAGCGGTTGCTCTCGCGGAAATTCACCCGCCCGAGGCGGCTCATGCCGTATTCCATGACCATCGCCCGGGCGATCTCGCTGGCCCGCTCGAGGTCGTTCTGGGCCCCGGTGGAGACGTCGGCATACACCATCTCCTCGGCGATCGTGCCGCCGAGGAGCACCTGGATCCGGCTCTCGAGCTCGCTCTGGGTGAGGAGGTAGCGGTCGTCCTCGGCACGCTGCATCGTGTAGCCCAGGGCCGCGAGACCCCGCGGGATGATCGACACCTTGTGCACGGGATCGGTGTCGGGGAGCGAGTAGGCGACCAGCGCGTGGGCGGCCTCGTGGTAGGCGACGCGGCGCTTCTCGTCCTCCTGGAGGACGCGCTTCTTCTTCTCCAGGCCCGCCGTGACCCGCTCCACGCCCTCGTTGAATTCCTCCATCCCCACCGAGGTCTTGTCGTTCCGCGCCGCCAGCAGCGCCGCCTCGTTGACGAGATTGGCCAGATCGGCGCCGCAGAAGCCGGAGGTGATCCGGGCCACCTGCTCGAGATTCACGGTGGGGTCGATCTTCACGTCGGCCACGTGGACGCGCAGGATGGCCTCGCGGCCGCGGACGTCGGGACGGTCGACGAGGACATGGCGGTCGAAGCGGCCGGGGCGGAGGAGCGCGGGATCGAGCGTCTCGGGGCGGTTGGTGGCGGCCATCACGATCACGCCGCTGTTGCTCCCGAAGCCGTCCATCTCCACCAGCAGCGCGTTGAGCGTCTGCTCGCGCTCGTCGTGGCCGCCGACCACGCTCGTGCCGCGGGTCTTGCCCAGCGCGTCGAGCTCGTCGATGAAGATGATGCAGGGGGCCTTGGCCTCCGCCTGCTGGAACATGTCGCGCACGCGGGCGGCGCCGACGCCGACGAACATCTCCACGAAGTCGCTGCCCGAGAGGCCGAAGAACGGCACCCCCGCCTCGCCCGCGATGGCCTTGGCCAGGAGGGTCTTGCCCGTGCCCGGCGGCCCCACCAGGAGCACCCCCTTGGGGATGTGGCCGCCGAGGGCCTGGTATTTCTCCGGATTGCGCAGGAACTCCACCACCTCGCGCAGCTCCTCGACGGCCTCGTCGATCCCGGCCACGTCCTCGAAGGTGATGCCCAGGTCCTCCTGCGCGTACTGCTTGCCGCGGCTGCGGCCGAAGGCCATCGGGCTGCCGGCGCCGCCGAGGCGCTTGATCATGGTGAAGAACAGCAGCACGAACAGCCCGGTGAGCAGGACCATCGGCAGCCAGTTCTTCCACGGCCCCGGCGCCTCCTCGTAGCGGTAGGGCACGCCGTGCTCGGCGAGGAGCTGCGAGAGCCGCCCCTCGGAGTTCTCGCTGGGGAGTTTCGCCGTCCGGAAGCGGCGCTTGCCGGAGTCTTCGATGCGCACCACCGACGGGTCGGGGGGGTCGAGCCGCCGCACCGACCCGGTGACGGCGTAGGCCCCGATCACGACGTCGCCGAGCTCGCCGTAGCGCACCGCCACGCGCGACTCGGGGCCGCCGTCGAAGGGGCGCGGCTCGATGACCTCGACGAAGCCGGCCGGCGCGGGCGCCTCGCCTTCGGCCTGCCCCGGCCGGGCCGCGTCGCGCGGTCCGCCGCGCGGCCCCGAGGCGCGGATCAGCGTTTCCAGGTCGCTGTAGGAGAGCTCGAGTTCCGGCTGGGTGGCCAGGAGGCTCATCGCGAACAGGCCGGCCACCGCGATGGCCACCAGCGACAGCACCAGGTTCGCACCGCCGAAGGGCGACTTGCGGTCGGCCTGCCGCTTGGGGAGGTCCCGTTTCTTGGGCATGGATCTCTCGCCGGGGCCCGTGGGGAAGAAAGCCGGTCAATCGTAAACCCGCCCCCTGACCGAGACAACGAACGGTCGCGGCGTCGCTTCGGCATGGAAGTCCCCGGGCCGAAGGCCTATTATTCGGCGTCCACGGCAGGGGCGTCCGACGGCGCCGCCCATCCCGGCAAGCATCGATCCGCATGGCCCCCACCCCCCCGCCGTCGCCCGTCCAGCCCGCCCCGTGCGACGCCCCCCGCCCCGCCGGGGCCGGTGGCACCCTGGCGGTGGCGGTCCTCGGCTCGACGGGGAGCATCGGCACCAGCACGCTCGACGTGATCGCCGCTTCCGGGGGGCGCTACCGCGCGGCCCTGCTGGCCGCGCACACGAGCGTGGCGGCGCTCCTCGAGCAGGCGCGCCTCCACCGTCCCGAGTGGGTCGTGATCACCGACCCCGGCGCCGCGGCCACCGTGGGGGCGACCGCCCTCCCCGCCGGCACGCGCCTCGCCGTCGGCCCCGACGCCCTCGACGAGCTTCTCCGCGGCCCCGGCATCGACCGCGTCGTGTCGGCGATCGTCGGCGCCGCCGGGCTGCGGAGCACCTGGGCGGCCCTCGACGCCGGGAAGACGGTGGCCCTGGCCAACAAGGAGACGCTCGTCATGGCCGGGCCGCTGGTCACCCGGCTGGCGGCCGAGCGCGGGGCGGCGCTCGTCCCGGTGGACAGCGAGCACTCGGCGATCCACCAGGCGCTGCGCTCCGGGGGCAGCGACGAGGTGGTGCGCGTGATCCTCACCGCCAGTGGCGGGCCCTTCCGCACCCGGGCGGCGGAGACGCTCGCCGCGGTCACGCCCGAGGAGGCGCTGCGCCATCCGACCTGGTCGATGGGGCCCAAGATCACGGTCGATTCCGCCACCATGATGAACAAGGCGCTGGAGCTGGTGGAGGCGCGGTGGCTGTTCGACCTGGCGCCGGAGCAGCTCGACGTCGTCGTCCACCCGCAGTCGATCGTCCATTCGATGGTCGAGTTCGTCGACGGCTCGGTCGTCGCGCAGCTCGGCCCCCCCGACATGCGCCTCCCCATCCAGTACGCGCTGTCCTATCCCAGGCGCCACGACGGCCCCGCGCGCCGGCTCGATCTGGCGCAGGGGCTGCGCCTCGAGTTCGAGCCCCCCGACCCGCGCCGCTTCCCCGCGGTGCGCCTCGGCCACGAGGCCGCCCGCCGCGGCGGCACCGCCGGCGCGGTGCTCAACGCCGCCAACGAGGTGGCGGTGGGGGCGTTCCTCGCCGGCAGCCTGCGCTTCACCGACATCGCCGAGGTCTGCGCCCGGATCCTCGACCGGCACGAGTTCCGTGCCGCTCCGTCGCTCGACGACATCCGTCGACTCGATTCCTGGGCCAGGGAGGAGGTCGTGCAGTGGTCGAGATCGTGACCGCGATCGCGTGGGCCGTGGAAGCGCATCCGCACGCAGGGTCGGCGCTCGCCGCGCTGCCGGGGGCGGCGCTCGTGCAGTGGATCGCCGCCCATCCCCTGGCCTTCATCCAGGTGGTGTTCGGCCTGGGGTTCGTGATCTTCGTCCACGAGCTGGGCCACTTCCTGGTCGCCAAGGCCTGCGGCGTGAAGTGCGAGAAGTTCTACCTGGGCTTCGACGTCGGCGGCCTGAAGCTCTGCAAGTTCACCTGGGGCGAGACGGAGTACGGCATCGGCGCGCTGCCCCTGGGGGGCTACGTGAAGATGCTCGGCCAGGACGACAACCCCTCCGCGGCCGCCGCCGAGAACCAGCGTGCCCGCGCCTCGGGCGACCTCCCCGCCGAGCCCACCTCCGACCCCCACGCCCCCTGGGATCCGCGCAGCTACCCGGCCCAGACGGTGCCCGAGCGGATGGCGATCATCTCCGCCGGCGTGGTGATGAACGTGATCTTCGCCGTCCTCATGGCGGCGCTGGCCTACGGGCTGGGCGTGGAGGAGGTGCCCGCCGGCACCTCCGCGGTGCGGCCCGGCGGCGCCGCATGGCGCGCCGGCCTGCGCACCGGCGACGACATCGTCGCCATCGGCGGCCGGCCGGTGACCACCTTCGAGGAGCTGCAGAAGGGGATCTCGCTCGGCGATCTCGCCGGCGGCATCGCCGTCACCGTGCGCCGCCCCGACGACGTCGGCGGCGGCGAGCGCACCGTCACGCTCGAGCCCGACACCGACATCGGCGTGCCGACGGTGGGCATCTCGGGCCCGGTATCGCTGCGCGTGGCGACGGCGCCCGAACGGCGGCCGGTGGGCAGCGCCGCGGTGGCCGATCCGCCGCTCGAGCCGGGCGACGTCATCGAGGCGGTCGACGGGGAGGCGGTGGCGTCGTTCGCGCATCTGGCGGAGCTGCTCGCCGCGCGGGCCGACCGGCCGGTGCGGCTGGCGGTGCGCCGGGCGGAGACGAAGGCCGAGGCGCGGCGGCTCGAGGTGACGCTGCCGCCGCAGCCGCGACTGGGCCTCGGCATCGTGACGACGATGGAGGGCGTCAAGGCGGTGCAGGCGGGGTCGCCCGCGGAGGCGGCCGGCTTCCAGGTGGGCGACCGGCTGGTGCGCGTCGACGGCGCCGCCGTCGGCGATCCCCTGCTCCTCGACGACCGGCTCCGCGACCGGGTCGGGCAACCCGTGGCGGTGGTCGTCGAACGTGCGGGGACCGAGACCACGCTCGAGGTCGTGCCCCGGGCGGTGACCTGGATCGACGATTCGCCGCTCCGCGGCACGCCCCTGGCGGTGTCGTCACTGGGGATCGCGCTGCCCCTGGGGGCGGTGATCACCGACGTCACCCCCGGATCGCCGGCCGCCGCGGCCGGCATCGCGGCCGGCGAGCGGATCACGCGGCTGCGATTCGTCGTGCCGGGCGAGACGCCGGCGGACGACGACTGGCTCGACATCTCCGACACCGACGCCAACTGGGCGGTGGCGATGACGATCCTCCAGATGCAGCCGGAGGGCACGAAGGTCGCCCTCGCCATCGACGGCCCCACGGGAGCGCGTGAGGTGGACGTGTCGCCCGAGCCCCTGGCGGGGGGGTGGCGCGTGCTGCGCGGAGTGCCGCTGGATCAGGTGACGCGCGCGACGCGCGCCGGGTCGGTCGGGGCGGCGCTGCGCCGCGGATTCTCCCGGGCGCTCGAGGATCTCTCGATGGTCTACCGCTTCCTCCAGAAGCTCTGGGGCGGGCAGATCAGCGCCCGCCTCCTGGGGGGGCCGGTGTCGATCGCCCAGCAGGCGGGGAAATACGCCGAGGCGGGGTTCGCCCCCCTGCTGCTGTTCCTCACCATGCTCAGTGCGAATCTGGCGGTGGTGAATTTCCTCCCCATCCCCGTCCTGGACGGCGGGCATATGGTTTTCCTTGCCTGGGAGCTGGTCACGGGCAAACCGCCGAGCGAACGGGTGGTCATCGCCCTGTCGTACGTGGGCCTGCTCCTCATCCTCTCCCTCATGGTGTGGGTGTTCGGGCTCGATCTGGGGCTGGTGTCACGGCTGGCCCCGGCGAAGTGACGCCGTCGCGGCACTCCCGCGCGGCGACGGCCGCGGCCCGAGTGCCCGCGCAGCGGTGTCCATCATGCCGGATCGCCTCCCTGTGCCCATCGCCCCGCCGCGCTCCACGGACGACCTTTCCACGGCGGCCTTCCCCCCGCCCGGCGTGAGCCACGTCGTGTTCGACGTCGTGGGCACGCTCGTGGAGCCCGCGCCGAGCGTGGCGGTGGCCTACGCCCGGGCGGCGGCCCGGCACGGTGTCGAGGCCTTCCCCGACGACCTGCGGCGGCGCTTCGCCGCCGCCTGGCGCCGGCAGGAGGAGATCGACGCGGCCGCCACGCCCCCCTTCGCCACCAGCCGCACGCGCGAGCGCGACCGCTGGCGCGGGATCGTGCACGACGTCTTCGACGCGGCCCCCGCGGAGCGGCGCGAGCGGATCTTCCTCGACCTGTGGGACCATTTCGCGGTCCCCGAGTCGTGGCGGCCGCTCGACGCCGGCACGCGGCTGGTCCGCGCGGCGCTCGACGCCGGCTGCGGGGTGGCGCTGGCGAGCAACTTCGACGAGCGGCTCGTTCCCCTGGCGGCGTGCCTGGAGCCCCTGTCACTCGCGGGATGGGTGTTCACGTCGTCCGACGTGGGGTGGCGCAAGCCCGCGCCGCAGTTCTTCCGGGCCATCGAGCGCCGCCTCGGACGCGGCCCCGACGAGCTGCTCCTCGTCGGCGACGATCCCCTCCTCGACGTGGCCGCCGCGACCGCGGCCGGCTGGCGCAGCCTCGCGGTGGGGTGAGGGGGCGGGGCGGCGGCGGCGGCGGGCTGCTATATTCCCTGCGCGCCGGGGCCGGCCGTGCCCCGCCCCGTCCGGGCGTCGCGCCCCGCGCCGTTCGGCCCTCCCACACGAAGGATCCGGCATGCCCACGCCCGCCCTCTCCCGCCGCCGTCTGCTCTCGGCCGCCGCGGTCTCCGCCGCCGCCTCCCCCCTGGCCGCGATCGCCCGCGAGGCCGCCGCCGCCGACTTGAACCTCGGCATCCAGCTCTACTCGCTCCGCGGCTACAAGGCGGAGGAGGCGATGAAGCACGCCCGCGACATCGGTTTCCGCTTCGTCGAGTTCTACGGCGACATGTTCCCGGTCAACTCCGACGCCGCGGCGATCGCCGCCATGAAGAAGAAGGTCGCCGACCTCGGGCTCACGATCAGCGCCCACGGGGTCAACGGCTTCGGCGGCGACGCCGCCGCCAACCGGAAGGTGTTCGAGTTCGCCAAGGCGGCCGGAATCCCCACCATCTCGGCCGACCCCGCGCCCGAGGCCTTCGCGAGCCTCGACGAGCTCGTCAAGGAATTCGACATCAGGATCGCGATCCACAACCACGGCCCCAAGCACCGCTACAACAAGGTGGTCGACGTGCTGCGCGCGATCGAGGGGCACGATCCGCGGATCGGCGCCTGTGCCGATCTGGGCCACTACATCCGCTCGGCCGAGAAGCCCGTGGAGGTGATCCGGCTCCTCAAGGGCCGGCTCTACGGCATCCACCTCAAGGACTTCCAGGACCAGCAGGACGTCACCAAGGGGGTGATCCTGGGCAAGGGCCACCTCGACGTCCCGGCGGTGATGGCGGCGCTGGTGCAGACCGGCTTCCCCAAGGACGGCGCGCTGTCGCTGGAATACGAGGAGAATCCGCAGAACCCCCTCGACGACATCCGCCAGTGCTACGCCGTGGCCAAGGACGCCATGGCGAAGGTCTGATCGCGCCCCGTTCCCTCCCCGCGGAGCCCTTCCATGATCCGTCCGTCCGCCGCCGCCTGCGCGGCCCTGCTGATCCTCGTCACGCGCCTCTCGGCGGCGCCTGTGGCCGAGGCGCTGCCGGCGATCCTGGCGGTCGATCACGAGGGGAAGGGCAACGCCGCGGCGGCGCGGGCCTGGCAGGTGCTGGCCACGGCCGACGCCGACGCCCTGCCGGAGATCCTCGCCGGCATGGACGGCGCCAATCCCCTGGCGGCCAACTGGCTGCGGGCGGCGGTCGACGCCGTCGTGGCGCGGCACGGCGGCCGGCTGCCGCTGGAGGCGCTCGTGCGCTTCCTCGGCGAGACGGAGCACGATCCGCGTGCCCGGCGGCTGGCCTTCGACCTCGTCAAGGGGGCCGATCCGGCGCGGGCCGAGGCGCTCCTGGAGGGGATGGTCGAGGATCCGAGCGTCGAGCTGCGCCGCGACGCGGTGGCGAAGGTCGTCGCCGCCGCCGAGGCGATGCAGGCCGCCGGCAAGACCGACGAGGCGCTCGCCGCCTACCGCCGGGCCTTCGACGCCTCGCGGAACGTCGAGCAGATCCAGTCCCTCGCCGCCACGATCCGCGGCCTCGGGGGCACGGTCGACGTCACGCGCCACTTCGGCTTCCTCCGCGGATGGCAGGTCATCGGGCCCTTCGACAACACCGGCGGGAAGGGGTTCGCCGCGGTCTATCCCCCGGAGCGGGGCATCGACCCGGCCGCGACGCTCGACGGCAAGGAGGGCAAGGTCTCGTGGCAGCCGGTGGAGAGCGCCGACGAGTACGGCGTGGTGAACGTCAATCTCGTCTACCCGCCGCCCGTCCCGCCGGAGGGCGAGGCCAAGCCCGCCGAGGGGGAGCCCAAAGAGGGCCTCAAGGGGGTGGTGGCGTACGCGGTCACCGAGTTCGACGCGGCGGAGGCGCGGCCCGCCGAGCTCCGCCTCGGCTGCAAGAACGCCTGGAAGATCTGGCTCAACGGCGCCCCCGTCTTCGAGCGCGAGGAATACCACCGCGGCATGGAGATCGACCAGTACCGCTTGCCCGTCACGCTGCGCCAGGGCCCCAACACCATCCTCGTCAAGCTCTGCCAGGACGAGCAGCGCCGGCCGTGGACGACGGAGTGGGAGTTCCAGCTGCGCGTCTGCGACGAGGTGGGCACGGCGATCCACCCGGCCGGCGCCGCGGAGCCCGCACGCTGAACCCCGCCGAGCCCCCGACCGGTCCCGCGCACGTCCGTCCCCAGCCCGGAGAAGATTCATGGATCGCCCTGTCGCGCTGCTCGTCGCCGCCGTCCTCCTCGCCGCGGCGCCGCTCGAGGCCGACGACTGGCTCGAGTTCCGCGGCCCGGGGGGCGCCAGCCGCGTGAAGGAGGACTCGCTCCCGGTCGAACTCTCCGTGGCCGACATCCGCTGGTCGGCCGATCTGCCCGGCCGTGGGCTCTCCGGGGTGCTCGTCGTCGGCGACCGCGCCTTCGTCACCACCAGCGACGGCCCGACGCAGGACCGGCTCCACCTGGTCTGCCTCTCGGCCGCCGACGGCCGCATCCTCTGGGACCGGCAGGTGTGGGCCACCGGACGGACGATGTGCCACTCCAAGACGAGCGTCGCCGGGCCGACGCCCTGCAGCGACGGCACGCGGGTCTACGCCATCTTCTCCTCCAACGATCTGGTGTGCTTCGATCTCGAGGGCAACCTGCAGTGGCTGCGCGGGATCGGCTTCGACTACCCCAACGTCAGCAACAGCCTGGGGATGGCCAGCTCGCTCCTGGTCTCGGGCGACACGGTGATCGTCCCGGTGGAAAACGACAGCGAGTCGTACACCCTGGGGGTCGACGCCGCCACCGGCGCGAACCGCTGGAAGCTCGACCGGCCCAAGGGGGCGAACTGGACCTCGCCGGTGATCCTCGCGCCGGGGATCGTGGCGCTGCAGTCGAAGACCGGCGTCGACGCCGTCCGCGTCTCCGACGGTGCGACGCTCTGGAGCTACGCCGAGGGGGCCGACACGGTGTCGTCGAGCGCGCTGGCCGACGGGGTGCTCTACGTGCCGAGCAACGGCGTCACGGCGCTGCGGCTCGACCCCGCCGATCCGACGAAGCAGCCGACGCAGGTGTGGCGCGAGAACACCCTCGCCCCCTCGACCGCCAGCTGCGTGGTGGGGGCCGACGCCGTCTACTGCATCAACGGCGCCGGCGTGCTCACCGCCGGCGACCGCGCCACCGGCAAGCGGCGCTGGCAGCTGCGCCTCCAGGGCCCCTTCAGCGGCACGCCGCTCACCGACGGCCGGCACCTGTGGGCGGTGAACGAGGCGGGGCTCGTGCAGGTGGTGGAACTCGGCGACAAGGAAGGGAGCGTGGTCGCCACGCTCGACCTCGGCGACGAGATCCTCTGCAGCCCGGCGGCCGCCTCCGGTGCGCTCTACGTGCGCAGCAACACCAAGCTCCACAAGATCGGTCGCCCCGCCCCCGCCGGGAAGTAGGACCGGTCGCCCCCGTTCCGCCCCGCACGGCGGCCCGGCGGCACGCAGCGCCATGCCGCCCCCCTCCTTCCTCGACCGCCGCGACGTCGTCGACCTCCTGCGCCTCGCGCTGCCGGTGGCGGCGTCGCGCCTGACGTTCATGCTCATGGGGCTCACCGACGCGGTGGTCCTCGCGCGCCATTCGCCGGGGCAGCTGCCCCACATCCTCAACGCCTTCCTGCCGATCGGGGTGGCGATGGGATTCGGGCTCGGGCTCCTGATGGGGGTGCAGGTGCTGACGGCCGAGCTGGCCGGCGCCGGCCGGGAGCTGGAGACGGGGCGCGTCTGCCGGCGCGGGCTGGCGGTCGCGATCGTCTACGGCGTCGTCGCGGCGGTCGTTTCGGGGGCCGTGGCCGCGCCGCTGGTGGGGGCGCTGGGCTTCGACGAGCGCTTCACCGCCGCCACCGCCCGCTGCACGGTGATCCTCGCCTGGGGGCTGCCGGCGCACATGCTGTTCAACGCCTGTGCCTACTACCTCGAGGCACTGCGCCGGCCGGCGGTGGTGACGGCGATCGGCGTGGCGGCCGTGGGGCTGAACCTCGTCCTCGACCTGGCGCTCGTGCCGGCGCACGGCGCCGCCGGCGTGGCGGCGGCGACGACGCTGTCGCGCTGGGCGATGGCGGTGGCGGCGCTGGCGGTGGTGGTCAGGACCACGCCGGTGCTGGTGTGGGGGGGCACGCCGCTGGCCGGGGAGTTCGCCCGCCAGAACGGCGTCGGGCTGGGGGCGGGGCTTGCCAACGTCGCCGAGTGGGGAAGCTTCAACCTCACCCACGCCGTCGCCACCCTCTCCGGGCTCGATGCCGGCGCGGTGTGGGGGCTGGCGGTGCAGCTGATGGGGGCGGTGTTCATGGTGTACGTCGGCCTGGGGAGCGCCACGAGCGTGCGCGTGGCGGAGCGCTTCGGGCGCGGCGACCGGGGCGGCGTGGCCGACGCGGCGCGGCTGGGGCTTTCGGCCGCGGTGGCGATCGGGGTGGCGATGGCGGCGGTGGTGTGGGCCTTCCGGGGGCGGCTCGCCGCGGCGGGCCTGGCCGCCGAGTTCGCCGGCGAGGGGGCGCGGCTGGCGCCGCTGCTGGCGTCGCTCCTCGGTGCGGCGGCGCTGGTGACGGTCTTCGACGGGCTGCAGGGGGTGGCGTCGATGGCGCTGCGGGCCCGGGAGATTGTCTGGGCGCCGACGGCGATCCACGTCGGCTCCTACGCCCTCCTGATGGTGCCCGCCTGCTGGTGGCTCGCGCTCGGCGAGCCGACGCCCGCGCTCGGCCCGCTGGGGCGCGGGCAGGGGGTGTGGGGGGTGTTCTGGGGCGTGGCCGCGGCCTCCTGCCTGGCGGGCGTGCTCCAGGCGGGGCTCCTCGAATGGGTCTGCCGCCGCGGCGTCACTCCGCGGGCTTCCAGCCGCGCAGACGGCAGTGGAGCTGGGCGATCTTCCCCATGAAGTGGTCCATCCGGTAGCGGCCCGCCGCCAGCGCCATGTGGCGGGCGGCCGCGGCCTCGTCCCCCTCGGCCTCCGCCAGCAGGCCGAGGTAGAGGTGCGCGTAGCAGCGCTGGTTGCGCCGGGCCGATTCGGGGCCGGCGTCGGCGGCGGCCAGCACCGCCTCCTCCGATCCCTCGCCGCGGTAGAGCTCGAGGACCTGCTTCATCGGCACGCGTGCGTCGTCGCCGACCGGCAGCAGCGCCTTCCGCGCCGTCTCCACGTCGGCGTCTCTCGCCAGACAGGCGAAGTGCCAGGTGACGTTTTCCACGTCGGCCGGATTCACCTCCTTGTGGCGCTCGAACTGCCGGACGCCGTCGGCGTAGCGCCCCGCGTAGTAGAGCGCGAGCCCGCGCTGCCAGAGCTCGGGCTCGATCGCCGGCCGCAGCTTCACCAGCTCGTCGAAGGCCTCCGCCGACTCCGCCGGCTTGGCGGCGAAGAGGAGGTCGACGCCGCTCTTGAAGAGCCCCGCGCCGTCCTGCTCCCGGGCCGTGACGAGCGAGGCGGCGGCGGCGAAGGCCACGCCGGCGAGGAGCCAGGGGCGGGTGAGGCGCGACATGGGGTTGCGGCGGAGGGGGTCCGCGGCTCCGGGGGTGGCGCCGCGGCCTCCCCCGGCCGCGGACGAGCGGCCGGTCAGGTGCCGGGGGCGCCACCAATGTCGGCGCTCGAGCGCCGGCTGTCGAGGCGCGGCGGCCGACCTGGCCCGGATAAGGAGCGTTGCCGGCCCGACCGGCCCGCTCAACGGCCGTCGTCCGCCCCACGCCACAGCCACTCCAGGCTCTCCGGCAGGATCGCGCCGCCGTGCCGGCCGTTGTGGCCGCCGACGCCGCCGACGAGCTTGTGGTCGTAGCCGGAGAAGGCGAGCGCCTTCTCCATCTGGAGGTTGCCGAGCCACCAGTGGCCGTGGCGGTTGTCGAGGTCGTGCTCGCCGGCCTGGAGGAAGACCCGGATCGGCTTCGGGTTCTCCTTCGACTGGCGCACGAGCGACGGATAGTGGTCGCCGCCGCGGATGTCGGTGAAGCTGCCGACGTGCGAGAGCACCTTGCGGAACAGGTCGGGACGCTCGAAGGCCACGGTGAACGCGCAGATCCCCCCCGAGGAGATGCCGCCGATGGCGCGCCGGGCGGGGTCGGCGGTGAGCTTCACGCCGGCCGCGCGGAGGCGCTCGTCGGACGCCGCCAGGGGGAGGATCGATTCCTCGAGGAACGTGGCGTAGTCCGGCGAGAGCGTGTCGTACTCCAGGCTGCGGTTGTTCGGCGCCGGCTGCCAGCCCGGCTTCTCCCCCGGCAGGTCGCCGCCGGTGTGGCCCGGGTCGACGAAGATCGCCGCCATCGGCGGGATCCTCCCGGCATGGACGAGATTGTCGAGGACGATCGGCACGCGGAACTGCCCCGCCTCGTCGACGTAGGCGTGGCCGTCCTGGAAGACCATCACGGCGAGCCCCTCGTCCCCCACCTTCGCGAGCACTGCCTCGGCGGGGAGGTGGATCCACACCCGGCGCACCGTCCCCGGAAAGACCCCCTGGCTCGCGTGCACGACCATGCGCGTGGAACCCGCGGCGACCCCCTCGCCCCGCGCGGTGCTCGTGGCGGAGAGGACGTAGTCGCGATCGTGGTCGACGTCCTGCGCGACCGTGGGCGCCGCCGAGAACGGCACCACGAGCGCCGCCGAAAGGGCGAGGAGGGCGAGTCGGATCGGGGCGGCGGGGCGCATGGCGCGGGGCTCCGGGAAGGAACGGGCTGCCTGGCCGTGGGGAACGTCATCCACGTCGGCGACACCGGAACAAGCGAACATTGTTTCGGGGCGCGTCCGCCGCCGGAACCGGCGGCGGATCACGTCGTCCACGGCCCGCTACGACTGCCGGTCGGAGCCGGTGTCGAGGACCGCCATGAAGGCCTTCTGCGGGATGTCGACGCTGCCGACGCTCTTCATCCGCTTCTTGCCCTCCTTCTGCTTGGCCCACAGTTTCTTCTTGCGGGAGATGTCGCCGCCGTAGCACTTGGCGGTGACGTTCTTCCGCATCGCCGAGATCGTCTCGCGGGCGATGACCTTCGTGCCGATCGCCGCCTGCAGGGCCACCTCGAACATGTGGCGGTCGATCTCGCCGCGGAGTTTCTTCACGATCGCCCGGCCGCGGCGGTCGGCGTCGCGGCGGTCGCAGATGATCGACAGGGCGTCGACCTTCTTGCCGCCGACGAGGATGTCGAGGCGGACGAGGTCGGCGGGGAAGTAGCCGACGAGCTCGTAGTCCATCGTGCCGTAGCCGCGCGTCACGCTCTTGAGCTTGTCGTGGAGGTCGTAGATCACCTCGGCCAGCGGCAGGTCGAACGTCAGCATGGCCCGGGTCGGCGAGAGGTACTCGGTCTTGAGGTAGGTGCCGCGCCGGTCGGTGCACAGCTGCATGATCGGCCCGATGTGCTCCACGGGGACGAGGAAATTGGTGCGCACGATCGGCTGGCGGAATTCCTCGATCTGTCCGGTGTCGGGCACGTCCTGGGGATTGGTGATCTCGATCGTCTCCCCGTCGACTTTCAGGATCTGGTAGGTGACGTTGGGCGCCGTCTGCACGAGGTCGAGATCGGCCTCCTTCTCGAGCCGCTGCTGGATGATCTCCATGTGGAGGAGGCCGAGGAATCCGCAGCGGAAGCCGAACCCGAGCGCCTCGCTCGATTCCGGTGCGAACTCGAACGACGGGTCGTTGATGGCCAGCTTCTCCAGCGCGTCGCGCAGCTCCTCGAAGTTCTCCCCCTCGGAGGGGTAGAGGCCGCAGTACACCATCCGCTGCGGCGCCTTGTAGCCGGGGAGGGGGGAGGCGCCGTCCTCGCCGGGGATCGTCACCGTGTCGCCGATGTGGACCTGCTTGACGTCCTTGATGTTGCACACGAGGTAGCCCACCTCGCCGGGGCCGAGCGCCTCGCAGGCCCGGCGCTGCGGCACGAACTGCCCCAGCTCGAGCACCTCGTGGGTGGTGGCGGTCTCGAGGAAGCGGATCTTCTGCCCCTTCCTGATCGTGCCGTCGACGATGCGCACGTAGCAGATGGCGCCGCGGTAGCTGTCGTAGTGGCTGTCGAAGATCATCGCCTGCAGGGTGGCGTCGGGATCGCCCTGGGGCGGCGGGATCCGCTCCACGATCGCCGCCAGCAGGTCCTCGATGCCGATGCCCGCCTTGGCGCTGGCCTTGATGACCTCGGAGGGGTCGATCGCCAGGCTCTGCTCCATCTCCGCCAGCACCTCGTCGACGCGGGCGTGGACCAGATCCACCTTGTTGATCACCGGCACGATCGTGAGGTTCTGGCCGATGGCCGCGTAGGCGTTGGCGACCGTCTGCGCCTCGACGCCCTGGAAGGCGTCGACCAGCAGCACCGCCCCCTCGCAGCAGGCCAGGCTCCGCGACACCTCGTAGTGGAAGTCGACGTGCCCGGGGGTGTCGATCAGGTTGAGCTCGTAGATCTCCCCCTGGTGGCGGTATTCCATGCGCACCGCGCGGGCCTTGATCGTGATCCCGCGCTGCCGCTCGAGCTCCATGTCGTCGAGCATCTGCTCCTTGAGCTGCCGCTTCTCCACCGTGCCCGTCCACTCCAGCAGCCGGTCGGCCAGCGTGCTCTTGCCGTGGTCGATGTGGGCGATGATGGAGAAGTTGCGGATGTGCTTGCAGTCGATGGGCATGGGTGGGACCGGTCAGGGGGTGGTCGGGGAGGGGCGGCGGTGGGCGGCCCGCGCCTTGCCGGCGGCGCCGATGAAGCCGGCGTGGCCGCCGAGGGTCGCGAAGCGGATCGTCGTGCGCTCGGCGAGGAGCGGGAAGGCCCGGGCACGCACCTCGGCGCGCACACCCTCGAGGAACCGGCCGCCGACGGGGTCCTGCTCGCCGCCGAAGGTCATCGCCCCGCCGAGGAGGACGATCGCCGGATCGAGCGTGTGGAGGAGCGTGGTGATGCCGATACCGAGCCAGCGGGCCGCGTCGTCGAGGATCTCGAGCGACGGCTCGTCCCCCTCGCGGGCCAACTGGCCGATGATCTTCGTGTTGAGCCGCCCCTTCTTGGCCACGGCCCGGGCCTCGGCGAGGCGCGGCGCCCGGCCCGCCGCGATCGCCTCGTCGGCCATCGATACGATCGACTTGGCGCTGGCGTAGGCCTCGAGGTGGCCGCTCCGCTCGCAGGGGCACATCCGCGCCGAGGGGGAGGGGTCGACGATGACGTGGCCGCATTCGGAGGCGTGGCTGTTGGCGCCGTCGAGCGTCTCCTCGCCGAGGACGATCGAGCCGCCGATCCCGGTGCCGAGGGTGAGGAGGAGGAGGCTCGGCTTCCCCCGGCCGGCGCCGATCCAGTGCTCGCCGAAGCCGGCGGCGGTGGCGTCGTTGGCGAAGGTCACGGGGCGGCCGCAGTGATGGGCCACGCGATCCCGCACCTTGAATCCGTCGAAGCCGGGCAGATTGCCCGCCTTGATGATGAAGCCGCCGGGGAGATCCTGCGGGCCGGGGGTTCCCAGGCCGACGCCGCGGATGGCCGAGGGGTCGACGCCGATGGCCTGCGCCAGTTCGAGCACCGCCGTCCCCATCCGCCGGCAGACGTCCTCCGGTCCGAGCTCCACCAGCGTGTCCTCGCTGCGGAAGGCGAGCGTCCGCCCGTCGTCGTCGACGATGCCCACCTTGATCTCGGTGCCGCCGAGGTCGACGCCCGCCCAGAGGGGATGGCGCGCTTCCGCCACGGGCAGACGGAAATCGGGATCGTGGGTCGGGGTGCTGTCGGACACGGCGGATGCGGATGCCGGGGGAACGGTCATGGGGCGGGGGGCGCCGTCGGGCCGGCGGCGGAGACCGGCGCGCCAGCGCCGTCGGTCGGCGTGCCCGCGGCGCCGGCGGGCGTGCCGTCAGCGCCGGCGGGCGTGCCGTCAGCGCTTGCGGGCGTGTCGTCAGCGCCCGCGGGCGCTACCAGATCGATGCGCTCCACCTCCACCACGTCGGTCTCGGGGCCGCGGTCGGGGGAGGAGCAGCCGGCGGCACAGGCCAGCAGCAGCGCGGTGAGGGCCGCGGTCGGGGCATGCGTCGGGGATCCGGAGGGGCGCATGGGGGATTCCGGGGCGGCGGCGGGGAACGGATGCGGCCGGGGCGGGGAGAGACCCACCATTCTACCAGCGCCGTGCCGCCGCCCCGCGGCCGGTTTTTCCGGGCGCCGCGGGCCGCGGCCCGCCCGGCGGCGGCGTGCGTGCCCCGGGCGGCATCGCCGGCGCGGGGTCAGATGCCGAACAGCCCCGCCGTCGCCAGCCACTCGAGCTCCCCCGACTGCCCCAGGCCGTCGTCGAGCCGGATCGCCGCCACGGCCCCCTTCGACATCCGGATCGCCGCGCTGCCGTCGCCGATGGTGAGCGCCGCGAGCCTGCCCACGCAGGGCGCGTGCCCGACCCAGGCCACCCGGGAGGCATCCTGCTGGATCGTCCATTCCACGAGGGCCTGCCAGTCGGAGCCCGGGGCCAGCGCGTCGACGACGGCGATCTCGCGGCGCAGCTCCAGTTCCTCGGCGAGGATCTCCGCCGTCTCGCGGCAGCGCACCAGGGGACTGGTGGCCACGAGGTCGAAGCCCAGCCCCGCCTCGCCGAGCCGGCGGACGAACTTCACGAATCGCTTCCGCCCCGGCTTGGTGAGACGGCGGTGGAAGTCGTCGATGTCGGGGGCGGGATCCTCGGCCCAGGCGTGGCGGATGATCGCGAGCGAGGTGGTGAGCGTCGGCATGGCGTCCCGGTGCGGTGCGTGGGGGATGGCATTGTGGGGCCGCCGTGGGCGGCGGACAAGTTCACGCCCGGCGCCACACCGCGCCGTCCGGCAGGCCCGCGGCGCGGAGGGCCGGGGCCGCCTCGTCGAACCAGCGCCGGGCGTCGACGGGGTAGCCCGCCGTGGGGCGCAGGCCCGGCAGCGCCCCGCACCAGTGGGCGTTGAAGGCCTCCATCGAAAGCTCGCGCAGGTACTTGGCCGTCATGCTCGCCAGCGCCACCGGGAGGCGCGCCTCGCCCCCCACCGAGAAGTCGACCTCCGCCGGCGCCACCCCGCCGGCGGCCGCGATCCGGTAGCGGCTGCGGCGCGCCGTCTCCTCGAGCACCTGCGGCAGCGTCGTGTCGAAGTGCCGGGCCACGAGTCCGGCGTAGGCCTTGCGGCCGCCGTGGCGGTCGCACCACACCAGCGCCTCCTCGGCGGGGGCCGCGGCGCGGAGCGACGCCGCGAGGTCGAGCGTGGTGCGCGAGAGGAGATCCGACTTGTTGAGCCCTTCGTCGAGCGCGGCGTTGAAATCGGAGGGCGTCACGACCCGCGCGGCGACCGCCACGAGCGCCACCCGCGCCGCCGCGCCGCGCGCCGCGGCCGCGGCCGCGAGCGCCGTGATCGTGTCGGCCGCGGTCG
>CAISKG010000269.1 GCA_903885855.1 uncultured Planctomycetaceae bacterium | reverse complement strand
CCTCGAGCTACGGCATCGCGATCGTCGCCGAGGACGGCTCCGGGCCGGAATTGGTGCTCGACATCCCGCTCCGCTCCCGGGGTGCCGCCGCGGCCGAAGGCCGGTGACGGCCGTCGCGCGGCCCCTCCCGGACGGTGTCCTGCCCATGCGTGTCGCGTCGCATCTCCGCCGGATCGCCTGCTGCCTGGCTCTCGTCGCGGTCGCCGGCCCCCTCCGGGCGGCGATCGTGCGCGAGGATCCGGCCGATCCGGTGCTGCGCGTCGATCTCCCCGGCCACACCGCCGAGGTGCGGGCGCTGGCCTTCTTCCCCGGCTCGTCGCGGCTGGTGTCCGGGGGCCGTGACAAGGTGGCGATCGTATGGAACACGGCCGTGCGGCTGCCCGGCGAGGCGCCCGCGGCGACGCGCGACGTGGGCCGCCGGCGGGCGCTCGAGCGCGTGCTGCGCTGGCAGGTGGCGCGCGGCACCCGGGGGGCGGTGCAGGCGCTGGCGGTGTCGCCCGGCGAGCGGCCGCTGGTCGCCGTGGCCGGCAGCGGCGCCATGGGGAGCACCGGCGAGATCCTCCTCCTCGATCCCCGCGACGGCAGCCTGGCGGCCGTGCTCGGCGGCGGGGAGAAGCCAGGCCACCGCAACAGCGTCCTGGCGCTCGCGTTCTCCGCCGACGGCGACTGGCTCTTCTCGCGCGACTTCGACGGCGCCTCGCGCGCCTGGCGGCGCGACGGCGGCTGGCAGCCGGTGGAGCTCGATCCCCGCGACGCCGACCGCTACGGCGCGGCCCGCGCCGCCGACGTGCAGCGGCTGCCTCGCCTGCGGCCGCTGGCCGCCGTGCGCGGCGGGCGCGTGGCGGTGCCGGTGCTCGTGTCGGCGGAGGGAGCCTCACCGCCGGTGTGGCGCGTGGAGCTGATCGATCCGGCGGCGCCGGGCGAGCGCGTGCTGCTCCCCGGCGAGCATCCCGGGATCGTCACCGCCCTGGGGGCGTCGGCCGACGGCCGATTCCTGGGCTGCGCCGACCTCACCGGTACGGTCACGGTGCACGATCTCGCCGCCGCCGGACCGCCGGCGGTGTCGTTCCGGGTCGAGTCGGCCGCGGAGTCGCTCGCCGTCGCGCCGGACGGCGCGGCCGTGGTCGTGGGGATGGCCGCCGGGGCCGCCGGAGCGCCCCGGCGCGGATGGAGGTGTGGGACGCGCGGGCGGGCCGGCGGACCTTCGCGCGGCCGATGCCCGCGGGGGTGCGCGCCGTGGCGATCAGCGACGACGGCGCGACCGTCGCCTGGAGTGGCGGCTGGCGGCACGAGGTGTTCGCCATGCCGCTGGCCGATCTCGTCGCCGGCCGCGCGCCGCGCGCCGGCCTGGGGGGCGTGGGCCGCCGCATCGGTGCGGTGGCCTTCGAGGCGCAGGACGCCGGCGAGCCGGCCCCGGCGCGGATCGCCGTCGCCTGGGAGCGGCCCCCCGCCGACGGCGCCGCGCCGCGCGTCGATCCGCCCCCCTTCGACGCCGCCTTCGATCTCGGCAGGCTCGGCGTCGCCGATCCGCCCGCCCCCGGGCGGATCGCCGTCCCCGCCGGCGCGGCGGGGACGTGGCGCATCGAGCGAGCCCGGGTGCAACCCGCCGGCGCCGAGGCGTGGCGGCTCGTGCGCGGCGGCGAGGAGGCGGCCACGATCCTCCTCGACCCCGACTGGCAGGGGCGGATGGCCGGCGCCGAGCGCTGCGTCGCCTGGCTCGGCGTGCCGCGCGGCGAGGCGGCGCCCGCGGGCGAGCCCTGGGGGATCGCGCTGGGCACCGACCGCGGGATCTTCGTCTACGCGCTGCCCCCCGCCGGCGCGCCGGCCGCGGGGCCGCTCGACATCGTGCGCCGCTACCGGGGCCACGAGGACGGCGTCGCGGCGCTGGCGGTGTCGGAGGATGGGCGGTGGCTGGCCAGCGGCGGCCGTGACGGGATCGTCATGCTCTGGCCGGCCCCGGCCGGTCGGGCCGCGCCCCTGGCCGAGCGCTTCGGCGTGGGGCTCGAGGTCCGCGGCGGCCGGGCGGTGGTGGCGGCGATCGACGAGGCGGGCCCGCTGGCCGGGCGCGGCGTGGTGGTCGGCGACGTGCTCGCGAAGGTCTCGGCCCGCGACGAACTCGACGCCGCGCGCAGCGAGGCGAACGCCGGCGACGCGGTGGTCGCGGCGCTCGCGGCGGCGCCCTGGGGCTCGCAATGGGCGTTCGTCGTCGAGCGCGACGGGCGCGAGCAGGAGCCCTTCAACCGGCAGCCGGCCTGGGAGAACATCGCGGCCCTCCGGCTGGCCGACGACCGCGAATGGGCCTACTGGTCGCCGCGTGGCTACTACGCCGCCAGCGCCAACGGCGACGGGATGTTCGGCTGGCTCGTCAACCGCGGCCTGGAGCGGCTCCCCCGCTTCCACGCGGCCCGTCACTTCCGGCGCACGCTCGAGCGCCCCGACGTGATGGCGCGGCTCCTCGCGGCCGGCAGCCTGGCCGGCGCGCTGCGGGAGCGGCCGGCGGCCGGCGACGACGATCCCACGACGTCGGCGCGCGTGCTGCCGCGGCTGCTCGCGGCGGTGCCCGAGGTGCGCATCCTCTCCCCGGAGGCGTTCACCTCGGCCGACGGCGCGTCGCTGGTGGTGCGGGCCACGGTGGAGATCCCCCCGGGGGCCGAATTGGCCGACGTGCGCGCCTACGCCAGCGGCGTGGTGGCGCGCGGCGCCGGCAGGCTCGTCGCGGAGCACCGCGCGGAGGACGACGGCCCTGCCACGCGGACCTACGAATGGGACCTCGACCTCCCCAGCGAGGAGGAGCACCTCATCCAGGTCTTCGCCGCCACCGGCGCCGGCCCCACCGACGTCGAGGAGACGACCATCGGCGGAGCCGCCGCGCCCCCCCGGCGCCGCGCGCCGCGGCTGCACCTGTTCGCGGCCGGGGTCGACCGCTACCGGCACGCCGACCGCTTCGCCGACGAGGGGCTCTCGAACCTGCGCTACGCCACCGCCGACGCGACGGCCCTGCGCGACAGCCTCGCCACCCGCGCCACGCCGTTCCAGGGATTGGCGACCCAGGAGGTGCTCCGCGACGACGCCGTGACGCGCACGGGCTGGCGGGAGCGGCTGGCGGCGCTCGTGGAGCGGGTCGCCGCCGACGTCGCCCCCGACGATCTGGTGGTGATCTTCCTCGCCGGCCACGGGATGAACGACCCCTCGATGCGCCGCGGCTACGCCTTCCTCTGCCACGACGCGACGCTCGAGGAGCGCGGCGGAAACGTCGTGCCCGAGGCCTCGGCGACGATCGGCTGGGAGGACCTGCGGCCGCTGGCGGCGCTGCCGTGCCGCAAGCTGGCGCTCATCGACACCTGCCACGCCGGCGCGCTCGCCCCCGTGCAGCGCGGCGCGACGGCCCGCGACCTCCAGGAGAACATGATCCTCGTCCTCTCCGCCTCGGCCGACGACGAGTCGAGCCAGGAGTCGGACGCCTGGGGGCACGGCGCCTTCACGAAGGTGCTGCTGGAGGCGCTCGAGGGCGCGGCCGACGTCCGCGGCGCGGAGGGGGGCGGCGACGGCGTCGTCAGCCTCGACGAGCTGGTGGCGCACGTCCTCGCCGGGGTGACTGCCCTGACCGCCGACGGCCGCGCCGCGCAGCACCCCACCGTGTCTCCCGACGCGCTCGTCCCCTACGTGACGCCCCCCATCACGCAGCGTTAGCCATGCCCGCCGACGATCCCCCGCCGCGCCGCGACGACACCGCGTCGTTCGACGCGGAGGCCACGATGAACGTGCCCGTGCCCGAAGCGCGCGTGCCCGTCTATCCCTATTTCCCCGGCGAGGCGATCCTTCCCGGCTACCGTCTCGAGAAGCGCCTCGGGGCGGGGGGCTTCGGCGAGGTGTGGCGCGCCAGCGCGCCGGGCGGGATGGCGGTGGCGATCAAGATCCTGGCGAACCTCGGCCGGGCCCAGGGCGGCCGCGAGTACCGGGCCCTGCAGACGATCAAGAACATCCGCCACGCGCACATCACGCCGATCTTCGGCGTGTGGCTGAAGTCGGGGGACGGCCACATCCTCGACGAGGCCGAGTCGCTCGACGTCGAGCAGCGCCTCCTCGCCCCGCCCGCGCCGAAGAGGCCGGCGGCCGACGCGGCGCAGATCGTCACGGCCGAGCTCCCCTCCGGGGCCATGCGGCTGGAGTCGCTCGAGCTCCTGATCGCCATGGGGCTCGGCGATCAGACGCTCTCCGAGCGGCTCCGCGAGCATGCCGACGCCGGCGAGACGGGCATCCCGACGGCGACGCTCCTGCCCTGGATGCGCCAGGCGGCGCTGGCGCTGGATCACTTCAATTCCGGCAGCCGCCGCGGCGGCGAGAACGCCCGTGCCGTGCAGCACTGCGACATCAAGCCGCAGAACATGCTCCTCGTCGGCGACGCGGTGCAGGTCTGCGATTTCGGCCTGGCGCGGGCCCAGGGGGAGGTGCGCGCCACGTCGAACACGATGGCGAGCCTCGCCTACGCGGCGCCGGAGATGGTGAGCGGCGGCCGCGATCCGGCCCCCACGACCGACCAGTATTCGCTCGCCATCACCTACCTCGAGCTGCGCACCGGGCAGCTGCCCTACGCCGAGCCGTCGCCCGCCTCGGTCCTCCGCGCCAAGCTCGAGGGCACGCTCGACCTGGCGCGGCTCCCGGTGGCCGAGGCCGCCGCCGTGCGGCGCGCGCTGGCGGTGGATCCGGCGCTGCGCTGGCCGTCGTGCGTCGCGTTCGTCCGGGCCCTGGAGACGGCCGTCGAAGCGGGTGCGGAGACGGCGCCGGCCCCCGTGGCGGAGACGGTCGCCCTGCGGCCCGGGCCGAGCGCCGTGGCCGCGCCCCAGCCGGCGGCGGG
>CAISKG010000268.1 GCA_903885855.1 uncultured Planctomycetaceae bacterium | reverse complement strand
GGGCACCCAGAATCCGGGGTCCGTCGCCCGCGTGTCAACGTCGCCGCGCCGCGCCCCGGTCGGACGGCCGGCCTTTGCCACCCCGGCGCGATTGGTGTATCTACCTGTGCCGGGGCCGACCGGTCCCGGCCCGGGCGGCCGCCGCCGCGGCGGAGCGCTCCCCGGCCACACCCCCGCACGAGCCGCCGATGCCGATCCGGATCCTCCTCACGACCACGTCCTTCCAGGACACCCCCGGCCCCCACCACGACGCCCTCGCCGCCACCGGCTGGGAGATCGTCACCGCCCGTGGGCCGCTCTCCGAGGAGGACACGCTCGCCCGGGTCGGCGACGTCGACGGCTTCATCTGCGGCGACGACCGGATCACGCGATCCGTCGTCGAGAAGGCCTCGCCCCGCCTGGCCGCGCTGTCCAAATACGGCATCGGCGTCGACAAGATCGACGTCGCCGCCTGCACGGCGCGGGGCATCCCCGTGCTCTTCACCCCGGGCGTGAACCACACCACCGTCGCCGAGCACGCCTTCCTCCTGATGCTGGCGCTCGAGAAGCAGCTCCTCTTCCACGCCGATTCCACCCGCGCCGGCGGTTGGCAGCGTGCCACGGGACACGAGCTGATGGGGCGCACGCTCGGCCTGGTCGGGCTGGGGCGGATCGGCCGCGAGGTGGCGACCCGCGCCCGGGCCTTCGGGATGCGGGTCCTCGCCTGGAACCGCACCTGGGACGGGGCCTTCGCCGCGGCCCACGGGATCGTCCGCGCCCCCGACCTCGCCTCCCTCCTCCGCGAGAGCGACATCGTCTCCCTCCATACGAGCCTCGCCCCCGAGACGCGGAATCTGCTCGACGCGGACACCCTGCGCCTCCTCAAGCCCGGGGCGATCGTCGTCAACTGCGCCCGCGGCGAGATCGTCGACACCCCCGCGATGGCCGAGGCCCTGCGGTCCGGCCGGCTGCGCGGCTACGCCACCGACGTCCTCGACGAGGAGCCCCCCCGGGCCGACCACCCGCTGACGCGGCTCCCCAACTGCCTCGTCACGCCGCACGTGGGCTCGCGCACGCACGAGAGCGTGCAGCGCCAGGCCATGGCGGCGGTCACGAATCTCCTCGCCGCCCTGCGCGGCGGATCGGTGCTCGCGCAGGTGAATCCCGAGGTGCCCCTGCGCCCGATCGTCTGACGCAGGGGCCCGAGTGCCCCGGAGCGCCCCGATGACCACGTCCGAAACCTTCCACGTCGTGCCCGTCGCGCTCCACGAGCGGATCGTGGCGGGGGCCTACCGGGCCCGTGGCTACGAGGCCGACGAGGCGCGGCACGCGGCCCGGCTCGCCACCGCCGCCACCACGCACGGCATCCGCACCCACAACGCCATCAAGGCGCTCCACCTCGACGAGCTCTTCGGCTCGAAGGCGGGCGGCTGCGTGCCCGGGGCGCGCGTCCGCCGGCTCCCCTCGCGCTTCGACGCCGCCGAGGTGTGGGACGGCGCGCGGAAGCTCGGCCAGGCCGTCGCCTACGAGGCGCTCGATCGCTGCATCGAGCTCGCCGAGCGCCACGGCACCGGCACCGTCTCGGTGGACAACGCCTTCCATTACCTGTGGGGGGGCGGCTACGTGATGGAGGCGGCGCGGCGCGGCTACGTGGCCTACACCAACTGCACCGCGTCGCTGGCCGAGGTCGTCCCCTACCGCGGCGTCCACCCGGTGCTGGGCACGAATCCCCACTCCTGGGGCTTCCCCACCACCGAGGCGGTGGGTTTCCCGGTGGTCATCGACTGGGCCACCTCCGTGATCGCGATGGGCCGCGTGCAGCAGCTGGCGCGCGAGGGGAGGCCCCTCCCGCCGCACGCCGCCGTCGACGCCTCCGGCCGCCCGACCACCGATCCGGCCGCCGCCGTCGCGCTCCTCCCCTTCGGCGAGCACAAGGGCTACGGGCTGTCGCTGGTCAACGAGATCGTGGCGGCGCTCGTGGGGGGATCGCTCCCCACGATCCGCAACCGGGCCGCCGTGGCGGGGGAGAAGCAGGGCTGCGTGTTCTTCTTCCAGGTGATCCACCCCGAGGCGATGAGCGGCGGGGCCTTCGCGGCGGGGCGCTCGCAGGCCGCCAACGTGAAGGCCGTGCTCGCCGACATCCTCGGCCACGGCAACGACCGCTGCCTGCTCCCGGGGCAGCTCGAGGCCGAGGCGGCCGAGCGCACGCGCCGCGCCGGCGGGCTGCTCTTCTCCACCGCCGAGGTGGCCGCCCTCGACGTCCTGGCCCGCGAGGCGGGCGAGCCCCCCCTCGATCCCGCCCGCCTGCCCCTCGCCTGATCCCGTCCCGAGACTCCCGGAGGAGCCCCCATGCCGCTCTCGATCAAGCCGCCGGACCGCACCGCCTTCGACCTGGTGTCGCTCGGCGAGGTGATGCTCCGGCTCGACCCGGGCGAGGGGCGGATCCGCACCGCCCGCCACTTCCAGGCCTGGGAGGGGGGGGGCGAGTACAACGTCGCCCGCGGCCTGCGGAAGTGCTTCGGGATGCGCACGGCGCTGGTCAGCGCGCTGGTCGACAACGAGGTCGGCCACCTCATCGAGGACTTCATCCTCCAGGGGGGCGTGAACACCGACTTCGTCCTGTGGCGCGACGACGACGGCATCGGCCGCACCGTGCGCAACGGCCTCAACTTCACCGAGCGCGGCTTCGGCATCCGCGGCGCCGTCGGGGTGCCCGACCGGGGCAACAGCGCCGCCAGCCAGCTCAAGCCGGGCGACGTCGACTGGGATCGGCTCTTCGGCACCCTCGGCACGCGCTGGTTCCACACCGGCGGGATCTTCGCCGCGCTGTCCCCCTCCACCTCGGCGCTGGTCGTCGAGGCGGTGCAGGCCGCCAAGCGCCACGGCACGATCGTCTCCTACGACCTCAACTACCGCCCCAGCCTGTGGAAGAGCATCGGCGGGCAGGCGCGGGCCCGCGAGGTGAACCGCGAGATCGCCCGCCACGTCGACGTGATGATCGGCAACGAGGAGGACTTCACCGCATCCCTCGGCTTCGAGGTGCAGGGGGTGGACCACGCCCTGTCGTCGATCGAGGCCGACGCCTTCAAGGCCATGATCGCCACGGCCGTGCGGGAATACCCCAATTTCCAGGTGGCGGCCACGACGCTGCGGCGCGTCGTGTCGGCGACGAAGAACGACTGGTCGGCGATCCTCTGGCACGAGGGCCGCTTCCACGACAGCCGGCAGTACCCCGAACTCGAGATCCTCGACCGGGTCGGCGGGGGCGACAGTTTCGCCAGCGGCCTGGCCTTCGGGTTCCTGCAGTTCAACGACCCGCAGGCGGCCGTCGACTACGGCGCCGCCCACGGGGCCCTCGCCTCCACCACGCCGGGCGACACCTCGATGGCGACCCGTAAGGAGGTGGAGAAGCAGATCGCCGGCGGCGGGGCCCGCGTCGTGCGGTAGCGGTCCGCGGACGCCGGCGAACCGGCCCCGACGCAGACCGCGGCGGCGTGCCGCTCACTCGCCTGCGGCAGCCGCGCGCGGGGCCTTCGCGTTCTGCTTCGCCCGGGGCGCCTTCGCCCCCTTGGCGTCGTCATCGCGCGCAGCGGGTGCCTTCGCCTTCCCGGCAGCGCGCTCGGCCGCGGCCGCGTCCTTGGGCTTGGCGTTGGGCTTGGCCTTCGCCTTTGCCTTGCCAGGCTCTCGCTGACCACGGTCAACCGCCGGCGGCTCGGGCTGCGGCACCTCCTTCACGGCGCCATCCGGCCCGATCTGGAACGTGCGGACGACGAAGCCGTTGCCGCCGGGCACCGCGTTGCCTCCGACGACGACGCCCGAGAAACCGAACTGCTGCACGACACCGACCCCCGCGCCATTTCCCGCGGCGGCACCGGCACCGGGCGGCACGAAGGGAAACGCCCCCTGCGGAAAGCCGGGGATCGCCATGCCGGGAAAGACGAAGGGAGCGATGTCGCCGAATTGCGCCCGCCGGGCGGCCTCGGGATCCTGGAGCGCGTCGTCGACCGCCTCGGGGGCCTCGATCTGCTTCACGCCCGGGCGGCCCTTCGCAGGGGCCGCAGCGGCGCCATCCGGAGCGTCGTCGTCCGCGGCGGCGCGATCAGCCGCGTCGTCGTCGCCGGCCGCTTCGTCGGCCTCGCCTTCCATCGCCCGGGCGACGGCGTCATCCGCCTCCCGCGCCGCGGCCCGCCGTGGCGGCCGTGCCGGCGGCAGGGCGAAGGATTCCGCCGCGAGCGACAGTCCGACGAGCACCGCGACGGTGCCGCCCCCGACAACCGAGCCGACGAGTCGACGCATGGCTGATCCTCCGCATGCCCCCCCGAAAGGTTACGTTCCGGCCCGCCGCGCGGCAATGCGGCATCACGCACGCTCCGGGACGCTCCCCGGCGCGGGCCGCCGCCCTCGCCGCCCGGGGCCGTCACGAGCCCGTCTGGCCCTCGATTGCCACCCACGACCGGCAGCCGCCGTAGGCGTCGCGCCAGGGGAGGGTGAGGGGGGAGGGGAGGGGGCGGACGACCACTTCGAGGACGTGGAGCTCGTCCCGCCAGCGGTGGAAGCGTTCGTCGACGACGCTCTCGGCCCACACGTGGCGGCCGCGGAAGGCGTCGAGCGCGGCGCGCTCGGTGACCCGCAGCGCCGCCGTCACCTCGGCGAGGTGCGTGAAGCGCACCGTGCCCTCGGCGGGTCGATCGTCGTCGATCCCCTCGAGCAGGTCGCGCGCCTCGGGCACCAGGCTCTCGGGCGCTTGGTGGAGGAAGGTGGGCAGGAGCAGGAAGCGGGCGTGCTCCGGGCGGAAGGCCCCCCCCGGCTCCACGATCCCCCCTTTGCGCAGGATCACGTCCTGGCGGCCGGCGGCGAGCGCCCGGCAGATCGCGGCCCACTCCTTGAACGCGGTGCGCACCGGGGCGGCGTCGGCCTCCGCCATGGGCTCACTTCTTCGCCGGCTTGCGGACGTGGATCGCGTCGGCGGTGAGCTGGATCACGGGGATCGCCAGCTTGGGATCGAACACCGCCTTCCCCGAAACCACCACGTCCTGCCCCTTCTTGAGGCCGAACAGCGTGCGGGCATCGACGGGGATCACCTTCCCATCGGCGCCGAGGAACTGCACCGCGACCATCGGCGCGTTGGCCGAACGCTTCTTGCAGAAGGGGCAGTTGTCGGCGTCGTGCCCGGCCTTCGCGCCGTGGTCGTCGGGGATCTCCTGGAGCACGAAGGAAGCCTTGTTCTCCAGGAAGGGCTCCATCCCGTTGGCGCCGACGCGGCCGGCGATCACGAGCGCCTGCGGCCCCGGCGGGGCATCCTTGCCGGCGAGCGTCTCCTTGGCGGCGGTGGGGGTGAGGGGATCGACCGGCTCGGCGGGCATGAGGAGCCGGGCCCGCAGCCCCGCCTGATCGTTCTGCCCGAAGGCCGAGAGCGGTGCCGCGGCCGCGATCCCGGCGGCCACGACGATGAAGCCCCGTCGACGCATGGCAATCCCTCCTGCTCGCGATTCACGCCGTCACAAGGAACCCGGCGGCAAGGTCCGCCCCGCCTCCCCCCGCATCCCGCCCCCCCTGTCCCCCCGGGGGGGGACGATCGGGGAACGGCCGCGGGCAGAGGACTCTTCGTCACTTCCCGCCGGCGTCCTTCAGCACCTTCATCGCCGCCGCGATCGCCTCCGCCTTCCCCTCCCATGCCTTGGCGAGGTCGTCGCCGGCGTGGACGGCCCGGTCGAGGGCGTCGAAGGCGTCGAACAACTCGCTCCCCGCCTTCGTCACCGCCGCCTCGGCCTCGGGGGTGAGCTTCGCCTCCTTCGCGAGGTGCTCGACGTCCTCGAGCAGGTGGCCGATCTCGTGGAGCGGGCTGTCGGCCTTCTCGCGCACCCCTTCGGCCATCGCCGCGCTGACGACGCCGGCGAGTTTCTCCACTTCCGCCACCAGGCCCGCGAGCGTGTCGGGGTGGACATGCTCGTGCCCGGCCTCGGCCTCCGCCGCGGCCGCGCCCTTCGCGGCGGCGTCGTGGTCGGCATGGTCGTGCCCGGCGTGGTCGTGCCCGGCATGGTCGTGCCCGGCATGGTCGTGGTCGGCGGCGGGCGCCGTCTTGGTCGCGGCCGAGGGGACGGCGGGACCGGGCTTGGTCGCCGCGCCGGGCTGGCATCCGGCGACCAGGAGGGCGAGCGCGACGAGGGCCGAGGGGAAGGCGAGGCGGGCCATCGGGAAAGTCCTGGGGGGATCGGGGACCGGGTTCTACATGCAACGCGATTGCATCTAGTATACCGCCCCCCCCTCGCGGCTGCCAATGTCGGGTGGATCGCCCGGCGCCGCGGGCGGCGGATCGGCCACGAGGCACACAAGCGCCCGCGGTGGCAGGGAGAGCGGTTCGTCGGGGGCCACCGCGGGCCCCTGGCCGTCGGCGTGGATGTCGAGGGGGGGCGCGGCCGACGTGTCGATGAACCGCCGCCACTGGAGCGCCCGCACCCCCGCCGCCAGGGGCAGGCGGAAGTCGCGCGGCGCGTTGCCGGCGTGGAGGAAGACGAGCACGTGGCGCGGCGTGCCGCCGCCGCCGGTGCCCGCGGCAGGGGGGGTGAACCAGCAGACGAGCCCCGGAGCGCCCGCGGTCCAGTCGGCCGGGGCGCCGTCCGGGCCGAACCAGGCCACGTCGGCGGGGTCGGCGCCGGCCTCGGCCACGCCGCGGAGGAAGTCGCGGCGGCGGAGCGTCGGGTTGCCGAGCCGGAAGCGCACCGCCTCGGCCACGAAGCGCACGAGGTCGGCGTGGCGTTCGACGAGCGTCCAGTCGAACCACGACACGGGGTTGTCCTGGCACCAGGCGTTGTTGTTGCCGCGCTGGGTGCGGCCGCACTCGTCGCCGGCCAGGAGCATCGGCACGCCCTGCGAGAGGAGGAGCGTGGCGAGGAGGTTGCGGATCTGGCGGGCGCGCCGCGCGAGGATCGCGGCGTCGTCGGTCGGCCCCTCGACGCCTGAATTGTCGCTGAAGGCGTTGTCGTCGCCGTCGCGGTTGCCCTCGCCGTTGGCCTCGTTGTGCTTCTCCCGGTAGCTGACGAGATCGGCGAGGGTGAAGCCGTCGTGCGAGGTGATGAAGTTGATGCTGTGGTAGGGCTGGCGGCCGTCGTCGCCGTAGAGGTCGCTCGAGCCGGCCAGGCGGGTCGCCAGGTGGCCGGTCTGGGCGAAGTCTCCCCGCCAGAATCGCCGGACGTCGTCGCGATAGCGTCCATTCCACTCGGCCCAGCGGAGCGACGCGAACGAGCCGACCTGGTAGGCACCGGCGGCATCCCAGGCCTCGGCGATGATCTTCGTGTCGGCGAGCATCGGATCCTCCGTGATCACCTCGATGATCGGCGGGTTGGGAAGGATCTCGCCATTCCGGTCGCGGGAGAGGATGCTCGCCAGGTCGAAGCGGAAGCCGTCGACGTGAT
>CAISKG010000267.1 GCA_903885855.1 uncultured Planctomycetaceae bacterium | reverse complement strand
CGTGTGCCGCGGGATCGCGGGATCGCGACGTCCAATCGCCGCACCGCTCACGTCCGGCGGGCCGGCATGCTCATACGATTCTCACGCGGCTTTCGTCACTCGCTGACCGGCGTTTCGTATGGTGAAAAACCCGTGACGACACGGTTCGGCGTCTGTTTCCCGATCACGGAAGACTCCACATGCCACCCACACCTTCGACCACGACGCGGCGAGCCTTCACCCTCGTGGAACTGCTCGTCGTCATCGCCATCATCGGGACGCTGGTCGGCCTCCTCCTGCCAGCCGTCAACGCGGCGCGCGAGGCCGCCCGCCGGATGCAGTGCACCAACAATCTCAAGCAGATCGGGCTGGCGCTCATCAATTTCCACGACGCGAAGAATCGATTCCCGCCCGGCGTCAACATTCCCGTCGGGACGACCAGCGGGATGCTGTTCCCCAGCAACTCGCTCCACACCAGCGGCAAGATGGGCAAGCCGCCGTTCGCCGGGCAATGGGGCTCCTGGTTGATGTACACGTTTACGATGCTGGAAGAGGGAAACCTTGCAGCCCGGGTCGATTTCAAGACCCGCGAATACGGCAACTGCAACGGCCCGACGTCGGTGGGCGCCACGAACGTGCCCGCCTTCATCTGCCCGAGTGACTACGTCCCCAAGAATCCCATCACGTACGCCACCGGCGGGACCACCTACTACTTCGGTGTCAACAGCTACATGGGCAACGCCGGATCCCGCTGCTGGTTCTACACGAACGCCACCTGCGACGGGATGTTTCAGGTGAACAGCAACGTTCGACTCCGCGACGTGCTCGACGGCACGAGCCAGACGGTGCTCGTCGGAGAGCGCAACAGCTTCGAGCCGAACTGGATCGTCGGGGGAGAGCAGAAACTGCCGAACATGCGGGGCTGGGCATGGGCCAACTTCAACGCCATTCAGGACGTCTTGTGCAGCGCTTGGGTTCCGGTCAATTACCGCCTTTCCAGCATGGTGACGGCCTCCTTCTCCAGCGCGACCGACGACCGCCAGAACGCCTTCGGCAGCCAACATCCGGGTGGTGCGAACATGGTCTTCGCCGACGGATCGGTGCGCTTCGTGACACTCGTGGACACCGCCGACCTGCCGGTCCTCCAACGGATCATGCGCCCCAATGACGGCCAGCCCGGGGGCGTGGAGTGAGCCGGACACGATTGGCGAGCGGAGTCGCGTTCCTGGCACTGACGCTGCTTGGGGGCTGCGGCTGGAAGCGGGATCCGGTCCTGGCTCCGGCGTCGGGCACCGTGACGCATGCGGGCAAACCGCTTGCACACGTGCTCGTGCGGTTCATGCCGGCGGAGCGGGGAATCGCGCCGGAATGGATTTCCGAGGGCACGACCGACCAGATGGGGCGTTTCGTGCTGGTGTCGGCGCGGGGACCCGGGGCGGTGGTCGGCAAGCACCGGGTGACGGTGTCGGAGGGGCCGGTCCCGGACGACATTCGGGAGGATCAGGCCCGGGTGACCGACTGGCTGCGCACCCTGGATGGCCGGCCGCTCCCCGAGCGGTTCGGCACCAGCGCCACGTCGCCGCTGGAGGCAACCGTGGACGAAGGGGGATCGTCGATCGATTTCGAGCTGTCGCGCTGAACGACGCCGTCCAGGGGGTGAACCTCCGCGACGTCGCGTCCCGAAGTCTCCGATGTCGCCGGACGACGGTGACTTCCGCGGGTTCCCGACGGACCGGGCGCACGCCCCGACGGGGAACGGGAACCAGCCGGCGTCAAGGGGCCTCGTCGGTGACGCAGCCCTCGCTCGCCGGCGCCACCACGCGCACGTACTTCGCCAGCACGCCGCGCGTGCACTTCAGCGGCGGGGCCGTCCAGGCGCGTCGCCGGGCGGCGAGCTCCTCGTCGGAGAGCCCCACGTCGAGGCGACCGCTGTCGCCGTCGATCACGATCCGGTCGCCGTCCTGCACCAGCGCGATCGGCCCCCCCTCCTGGGCCTCCGGCACCACGTGCCCCACGATGAAGCCGTGCGAGCCGCCCGAGAAACGGCCGTCGGTGATCAGGGCCACGTCGTTGCCCATTCCCGCCCCCATCAGCGCGGAGGTCGGGGTGAGCATCTCCGGCATCCCCGGCCCCCCCTTCGGCCCCTCGTAGCGGATCACGATCACGTCGCCGCGGCGGATCCGCCCCTGCTCGAGCGCCGCGAGCATCGCCTCCTCGCTGTCGAAGACCCGCGCCGGCCCCTCGAAGCGCGAGCCCTCCTTGCCGGTGATCTTCCCGACGGCGCTGCCGGGGGCGAGGTTGCCCTCGAGGATCGTGATGTGGCCGGTGGCCTTGATCGGCTGGCCCACCGGGTGGATCACCTTCTGCCCGGGCGCGAGCCCCTTGCTCGAGGCGAGGTTCTCGGCGAGCGTCTTGCCGGTGCAGGTGAGGCAGTCGCCGTCGAGGAAGCCCTCGTCGAGCATGTATTTCATGAAGCCGCTGGTGCCGCCGACGGCGTGGAGGTCCTCCTGCACGTAGCGGCCGCTGGGCTTGAGGTCGGCCACGTAGGGCACGCGCCGCGCGACCGCCTGGAAATCCGCCGGCGACAGGCGCACGTCCACGGCGCGGGCCATGGCGATGAGGTGGAGCACGGCGTTCGTCGAGCCCCCCAGGGCCATCGTCACCACCATCGCGTTCTCGAAGGCACGGCGCGTCATCACGTCGCGCGGCTTGATGTCGCGTTCCAGGAGGTTGCGCACCGCCGCGCCGGCCCGGCGGCACTCGTCGAACTTGGCCGGATCGACCGCCGGGATGCTCGCGCTGTCGGGCAGCGACATCCCCAGGGCCTCGATCGCCGTGGCCATGGTGTTGGCGGTGTACATGCCGCCGCAGGCCCCGGCGCCCGGGCAGGCCTGGCGGACGATGCTCGCCCGGCGGGAGTCGTCGATGCGCCCGGCGACGTACTCGCCGTAGCACTGGAAGGCGGAGACGATGTCCAGCGGCGTGCCGTCGGCGAGATGGCCGGCCCGGATCGTGCCGCCGTAGACCATCAGCGACGGCCGGTTCAGGCGCCCCATCGCGATCAGGCAGCCGGGCATGTTCTTGTCGCAGCCGGGGATCGCCACCAGGGCGTCGTACCACTGCGCCTGCATGACGGTCTCGATCGAATCGGCGATGACGTCGCGCGAGGGGAGCGAGAAGCTCATCCCGTCGGTGCCCATCGAGATCCCGTCGCTGACGCCGATGGTGTTGAAGCGCATCCCCACCATGCCGGCGGCACCGACCCCCTCCTTGACGGAGGCGGCGAGATCGCCGAGGTGCATGTTGCAGGTGTTGCCGTCGTACCACATGCTCGCGATGCCGACCTGGGCCTTGTCGAGGTCGGCCGGCGTGAGGCCGGTGCCCAGGAGCATCGCCTGCGACGCTCCCTGGGCCCGGGGCTGGGTGATGCGGGCGCTGTAGCGGTTGATGGCCATGACGGGGTTCCGGTGCGGTGGCGGGGCCTCGGCGCCGGCCCGGGCTGGCCCGGAACCGGCGGCTGCGGGCAGAATAATCGGCTTTCCCATCCCCGCAAAGCACGCCGCCCCCCAGCCATGGCATCCCGCCCCCCGCGCTTCGTCTACTTCGACCTCGGCAACGTGATCGCGCTGTTCGACCGGGGCGTCGCCGCACGGCAGATGGCGGCCGTGGCCGGCATCACCCCCGACGCGGCGCTCGAGGCGATGATGGACGGCGGCTTGCAGCGTCGGCTCGAGAGCGGGGCGATCGACTGGGGGGAGTTCCACGCCCAGTTCGGCGCGGCGACCGGCTCCACGAGCGACCCGGCCCGCCTTGCCGACGCCGCCAGCGACATGTTTACCCTCAACGTGCCGATCCTCCCGGTGATCGGCGCCCTGGAGAAGGCGCGCGTCCGCACGGGGATCCTCTCCAACACCTGCGCCCCCCACTGGGAGCACCTGCTGCGCCGCCGCTTCGCCATTCTCCCGGGGCGCTTCGCGGAGATCGTCCTCTCGCACGAGGTGCGGGCGGCCAAGCCAGACCGCGCCATCTACGACATCGCGGCCGCGCGGGCGGGGGTGCCGCCGGAGGAGATCCTGTTCGTCGACGATCTGGCGGAGAACGTGGCCGCCGCCCGCGAGGCCGGCTGGCAGGCCGAGGTGTTCGTGTCGGCCCCCGACCTGGCCGACCGGATCGCGCGGCGCGGGATCAATCTGGGTCTGTGACCCCGCGGGCGAGGGCGGCGGCGAGCGCCGCGGCGTCGATCCGCCCCGCCGCCACCTCGCGCCCCCCGATGACGAGCACCGGCACCCGCGTGCCGAACGCCCGCTCGAGTTCGGGATCGCCGGCCACCTCCACCACGCGTGCCCCCGGGAGGAGATCGGCGACCGCCTCCTCCGCGGCCTCGCAGAGATGGCATCCGCGCCGGGAATAGAGCAGCACGTCCACGATTCCGGTACGATACCCCGGGCCCGGGGCACGACGGAACCGGCTCGTGCCGATACGGCGTTGATCCGGCGCCGATCCGGCGTCGGCCCGCCCCCGCATCCCCCCGGCCCACCGCCCGGGCGTCCCACGGGCGCCCCCAGCCATGAGCGATTCCACCCAGACGCTCGACGACTTCCTGCGCGTCCTCCGCTCGAGCGGCCTCGTCGACGCCGCGCGGATCGACGCCGAATTGGCCCCCTGGCGGGAGGCCGACGGGCGGCTGCCCGGCGGGAGCGAGCCAGTGCCGGAGGCGTTCGTCGCGGCGCTGGTGGAGGGGGGGCTGCTGACGGCCTGGCAGGTGGAACAGCTGCGCAAGGGGCGCCACAAGGGCTTCGTGCTGGGGAAATACAAGCTCCTGCGCCTCCTGGGCGCCGGCGGCATGAGCAGCGTCTATCTCGCGGAGCATGCCACCCTGGGCCACGAGGTGGCGATCAAGGTGCTGCCGGTGAAGCGCGTCGACCAGAGCTCCTATCTGGCGCGCTTCCGCCGCGAGGCCCAGGCCTCCGCCCGGCTCAATCATCCCAACATCGCCCGCGCCTTCGACCTCGAGACGGCCGGCTCGATCCACTTCATCGTGATGGAGTACATCGACGGCACCGACCTCTACGCCAAGGTGAAACGCGAGGGACCGCTCGAGGTGCGCGACGCGGCGGAGTACATCAGGCAGGCCGCCGTCGGGCTGCAGTACGCCCACGAGGAGGCGCCCTCCCGGCTCGTCCACCGCGACATCAAGCCGGCCAATCTGATGCTCGACAAGCGCGGGACGGTGAAAATCCTCGACATGGGCCTGGCGCTGGCCGACGGCGACGAATCGGAATCGCTGACGCGCGAGCACGACGAGAAGGTGCTCGGCACGGCCGACTACCTCGCGCCGGAGCAGGCCCGTGACAGCCATCGGGCCGACGCCCGCAGCGACATCTACTCGCTCGGCTGCACCCTCTACTACCTCCTGGCCGGCAAGGCACCCTACGCCTCCGGGACGCTCGCCGAGCGCCTGCGCGCCCACATGAACGAGCCTCCGCCGAACCTCCTCGACGTCCGCCCGGACCTGCCCACGCCGATCGTCGAGCTCTACTACCGGATGATGGAGAAGCACCCCGGCGCCCGGCCGCAGCGCGCCCAGGAGGTGGCCGACACCCTTGCCGCCTGGCTCGCCTCGGCGCCGGCCGCACCGCGGGCCCAGCCGCGGGGCGAGCCGGTGCGCCCGCAGCCGGGAGGGG
>CAISKG010000266.1 GCA_903885855.1 uncultured Planctomycetaceae bacterium | reverse complement strand
CGGCGGCCGCGCCGGGTCACCGTGTGGCGCAGCGCCGTGAACAGGTAGGCGTCGAGATCGCCGACGGCGGCCAGCCGGGATCGGCCGCGGGCCAGGGCCACGAAGAGATCCTGGAGAGCGTCCTCGGCCTCGTGGTCGCTCCCGGTGAGGAGGCGGGCGGCGGCGAGGAGCCGGGCGGCGAGGCGGTCGTAGAGACGCGCGAACGCGGCCGGATCCCCCGCCACGAGTCCTGCGTGCGTCTCGTCCATGCCCGCGATCTCCCCCGGCCGCACGGGCGGCTCCGCTCTCGGGGAGTCGCGCCGGGCCGGTCTTTGTCTCCCCGCTCGGGCGGCCCGGGCCCCGGCGGCGTTGGCCCGCCGGCTGGCATCCCCGAAGATACCCGGGTGCCGATCCGGGCCCCCCGGCCCTCACCCCCGCCAGGAGCGCCGATGGGCTTCGACCTCGACACCTTCCGCGACGGGCTCCGCCGCTTCCCGGAGATCGGCTGGGAGGCCTACCAGGCCATCCCCGACGACGACGTGCGACTGGAGATCGCCCGGAGGAACCGGGTGATCTCGAGCGACGCCTACAACCGCACCATGGCCCGGATCCGCGGGGCCCGCGGCCGCCGCGACGAGACCTTCACCCTCACCTTCCGCCGCTCCCCCAACGGCGCCTGGCTCGTCGCCGCCGGGATCCGCCGCGCCCTCGAGGACGCCCTCCTCCACCGCTTCACCCACGCCGAGATCGATTTCGCGCGCGACTTCTACGCCGACCAGGCCGCCAAGGGGGGCAACGGCCTCTTCGACGAGGGGCCGTGGCGCGAGGTCGTCGATCGCCACGACGGCCGCCTGCCGCTCGTCGTGCGCGCGGTGGCCGACGGCACGGTGCTCGTGCCGGGGGAGCCCGTGCTCTCGGTGGAGGGCCCCGGCGAGCTCGCCGCGCACCTCGAGCCGCTGCTGCTGCGCACCTTCTACGACACCGTCGTGGCCACCGACGGCCTGGCGCTGGCCCGTGGCATCGGCGCGGAGCGCCTCGTCGAGGCGGGGAAGCGCGCGGCGATCTCCGAGGAGGACCACGCGCGGGCGCTCGAGGCACTGGCGCTGGTGGGGGTGCGGGCGACGAGCAACGACACCGCCGCGCTCCTGCTATCGGAAGTGCGGGCCGCCGGCACCACCGCCCACCGCTTCTTCGCCTCCTACGACACGGAGCTCGAGGCGATGGAGGCCGCCATCGCCGCCTGCGGCCGGATCACGCTCCTGGTCGACCTCATCGAGCCCTTCGCCGGCATCGAGAAGGTGATCGCGCTCAAGAAGCAGCACCGCGGCCGGGGCACGGCGATCTTCATGCGCCTCGACTCCGGCGACCTCGCCGCCCAGGCCTGCCGGGCGCTCGGCCGGCTCCGCGAGGAGGGGATGACCGACCCGGCCCGCGACCGGATCTCGATCGCCGACGTCTCGAGGCCTGAGGACCTCGAGCGGATCGACGCCGCGGTGCGCGCCATCGGCATCGATCCCCGCGCGTTCATCGATTACGTCACCGGCCAACTGCTCGTCATGCAGGACAAGACGCGCGGCGCCCTCTCCGCCGCCTACAAACTCACCGAGAGCGACGGCCGGCCGACGGGCAAGCTCGCCGGCGGCAGCGGGAAAAGCGCCATCCCGGGGCGGCTCAACGTCGAGCTGCGCGACGCCGAGCGCGTGATCGTGCTCGAGGAGGAGCCGGTGGCGGGGCAGCGGCTGCTCGTGCCGGCCTACGACCACGGCCGCTTCCTCTTCAAGGACGGCGGTGCGGCCGCCCGCGCGGCCGCGGCCAAGCGCCTCGGGGAAACCTTCCCGCTGCGCCTCCTCCCTGCCCGCAGGAGCGCGGCGGTCGAGGGGGCGGTGCGCGCGGTGGAGGCCCGCTTCCTCGCGCAGCTTCCCGCGGCGGGGCCGGGAGCCTGAGGGTCGGCCGCATCCCGCCGCCGTCGATCCGTGACGGGCGGGCGTGGCCGGGCTCACGCGGCGCCTGGGCGGCGCCGGGCGGCGACGACGATCCCCGCGGCGGCCAGCGCCGCCACGTCGAGCGGCAGCAGCACGTCGCGATCGACGGGGCGCTCGACGACGCGCTGGTAGGGCTTCGCCGCGGGATCGAAGGCGAAGGTGAGGTCGTCGGTGCCGCTGGGCCAGGTGGCATCCTCGAAGGTCGTGAGCCAGGCGTCGGCCAGCGCCCCGGTGGCGCCCGCGGGCAGGGCGCCGGCGAGGATTTCCGCCGAGCCCCCGTCGGCCCCGAGCGGCCGGGAGTAGGTGATGCCGGCCTGCGACCAGGCGCGGGCCGAGGCGCCCTCGCCGAGCGTGCCGGCGGCCCGGCCGGGGCCGACCACGAACGCCCGCAGCATGCTGCCGCGCCCCGACTCGGCGATCTGGTCGACCGGCACGCGGTAGGGGAAGAGGGG
>CAISKG010000265.1 GCA_903885855.1 uncultured Planctomycetaceae bacterium | reverse complement strand
GGTCGCCGTGCGGCCAGCGGCGGAGGGGGGCACGGCCACGCTCGTCGTCACCGGCAGCGATCTCCCCGCCCGCCCGGTGCTGCGGGACGTCGCCGTCGCCGGCCCGACGCGCACCAGCGTCGACGCGCTGGTGTCCGGCCTCGGCATCCGGCTCGGCGGGCCGGTCACCGAGCGCGAGCTCGTCGCCTGGCGGCGGGCGCTCCACGACTCGGGCCGCTTCGTGTCCAGCCGCGTCACGCTCGAGGAGGCGCCCGCGCAGGCCGACGGCCTGCCGGGCCTGGTGGCCCGCTTCGATCTCGACGACTATCCCGCCGCCACGCCCTTCGGCACGCCGCCGTCGCGCGAGGAGGAGGTGATGCTGCGCTTCCGCGCCTGGCTCGCCGCGTCCCTGGCCGGCGAGGCCGACCTCGTCGCCACGTGGCGCCCCGACGACACCCCCGGCACCGGGGGCACGGCGGTGGATCTCGTGCTCGCACGCTCGCGCGGGCTGCTCCTGACGGCCGCCGCGGGCGGCGACGGCCCGTGCGGCATCGCGGTCGGCCGCGAGGGCCTGGGCTGGTTCCTGCCCGGCGGGGCCGGGCGCTACGAGATGCCGCTGCCGCGCGACGGCCGGATGACCGTGCAGGTGGGCCTGTCGCTCGGCCGCAAGCCACAGACGAAGGAGACCGACGCGCCCGTCTTCGAGCGGCGCCTGGCGGCGGGGGTCGGCTTCGAGAGCCGCTCGCGCGAGGCCGACGGACCCTTCGGGATCCGGCTGGACGTCGATCCGGTCGCCTGCGTGTCGCTCGTCCACGAACACTCCCCTGCGCTCTCCTGGGAGGGGGAGGAGCTCGTCGTCGCCGTCGACGGCGTGACGGCGCGCTTCGACGGCCCCACCGGCCGCCTGGTGGCGTTGTCGACCGCCGGCTCGACGCTGCGCCTGGCGTCGACCGCGGGACGGCTCGAGTCCGATCTGGCGACGCTGCGCGCCGGCGCCGGCCCCGACCGGGCCGAGACGAGCGCTCCGGTCTCCTCGGCCGTGGCCTTCTTCACCGCCCCGGACACCGCCGCCGCGCTCGGCAGGGTGGGGCAGGCCACCGGCATCGCCTCGCCGCTCACCGCGCCGCTGGGGCATGGCGGCCCGCTGCTCGAGGCGCTGCGCCGCGCCGGCGAGCGGGGCGCGCTCGAGGCCGCCGACCGGCTCGTCGCCGGCTGGATGGCCGGCCCGGCCGACGACGGGGAGCCGCTCCCCGCGATCCCGCACGACAAGCCCTCCGCCACCGACGGCCTCATGCTCGCCGGCCGGATCGCCGCGTCGCAGGCCTGGCGGATCCTGGAGCGCGACTGCGGCCGCACGAGTTGGCCGGCGGCGCTTTCACGCCTGGCGACGCTGGGGCTCGCGCAGGATCCGGCCGCGCTCGAGGAGCTCTCCGCCTTCATGACCTCGCCCGACACCGGCCCGCTCGCCTTCCTCGCCGCCGCCACGGGGGTGCCGATGCCGCTGGTGTCGGTGACGCTCGCGCGCCGGGGCGAGGAGCGGCTCACGGCGGAGGCGTTCCGCACCGACTGCCGGCCGCTCGAGGCGCTGCTGGCGGCGCACGATCTCGCGCTGCCGCTGGCCGCGGTGCTGCGCACGCTCACGGATGCGGAGTGCGAGGCGCTGGGCCGCTCGCTCGCCGGCGATCCGGCCTTCCTGGCCGCGCCCCTGGCGGTGCTCCGGGCGGCCCCCTCCGACGCGGCGGCGGCCGCCGCCCTGCCCGACGCGCTCGACGCCTGGTGGGAGGCGGGGCTGCGCCGCCTCGTGGCCGCGCGCCTGGCCGAGTCGATCGCCCCGCGCACCGCCGGCGCACCGGCCGATGGCCAGCCGGTACGATGACGCGCCCCGGGGGCGACGCTCCCTGCCGGCGACCGGCCGCCTGCCGGTCGTGATCGAGGGCCCGCCCGTGCCGCCATCGCCCTCCCGCCGCAGCCTTCTCGCCGCCGGCGTGGCCGGTGCGCTGCCGGCGCTTGCGCCGGCGCTGCTCGGGCGGCCGGCGTGGGCCGCGCAATCGGAGCCCGCTCCGCCCCGCGCCGACGAGCTGCAGCGCCCCCCTGCCGCTCAGCCCGCGGGCGCCGTGGGGTCGCTTCTGGAGCGTGCCGACGGCACGCGCATCGATTCCTGGGAGGCCTGGCTCGTCGAGCGGGCGCGTCTCCGCGACGCCTGGCTCGGGTTCCTGGGCCCGTGGGAGTCAGGCCCGGTGCCGGCGGGGTATCGGGAGCTCGCGGGGCCCGCGGTCGACGCGGCCGACGGCCTCCGCCGGCGCCGGATCGCCTTCCACACCGAGCCCGATCTCGAGGTGGAGGCCTGGCTCGTCGAGCCGTCGGGCGGGCCACCGTCGGCGGGCCGTCCGGGCGCGGTGGTCTTCCATTCCACGACCGACCGCACGATCGACGAGGTGGCCGATCCCGATCCTTCGGCCCCCGCCGCGATCGGCAGCTGGCTCGCGCGGGCGGGCTTCGTGGTGCTCTGCCCGCGCTGCCACCTGTGGAACGGCTCCGTCGACGGCCGGCTCGACACGGCCGGCGCCGTGGCCCGGCTGGCGGCGCGCCATCCCGGCGCGCGTGGGATGCGCAAGCTCCTCCACGACGGCATCCGCGCCGTCGATCTGCTGGCGTCGCTTCCCGGCGTGGACGCCGCGCGGATCGTGACGGCCGGCCACTCGCTGGGGGCGAAGGAGGCGCTCTACCTCGCCGCCTTCGACGAGCGCGTGGGCGGCGCGGTGGCGAGCGAGGGGGGGATCGCGATCGCGTTCTCGAATTGGACGGCGCCCTGGTATCTGGGCGCGGAGGCGGGGGAGGCGGGCTTCGGGCTCGATCACGCCGGGCTCGTGGCGCTCTCGCTGCCACGCGGCCTGCTCGTCCTCGGCGGCGAGGCGGGGCCGGGGGCCGCCGACGGCGACCGGTCCTGGCCGACGATCGAGCGGGCGCTCGAGGTGGGGCGTCTGCACGCGGCGCGTCCCTGGCTGGGGCTCTTCAACCACCGCGCCGGCCACAGCCTGCCGCCGGCGGCCCGGGAGCGGCTGGTGGAGTGGCTCGTGGCCTCGGCCGGTCGCGGCGCGTAGGGGCGGAGGGGGAGCGGAGGGGGGCGGCACCGCCGTGGCGTTCGACCGCGGAGGCCGCGGATTCGCTTGACGGACCCCGATCCGGGGGCGAGACTCGTCTGATCGTCGGTCGCGTTCCGCGCGGCCGGCCTGAGCGGGCGATTAGCTCAGTTGGTTAGAGCACTAGCTCGACAAGCTAGGGGTCATAGGTTCGAGTCCTATATCGCCCATTTTTCATGTTCGGCCGTCGCTCGGCCCCCGTGCGTGAACCGTTTTCTCACGGATTCCGTACACGATCCTGACAGTCGTGGGGCACACTTTGGGAGCCGTATGCGCTCCGGATGACCGCCCCGACTGAGGCATGGAGGATCGGCAAACGCCGGGAGGGAGCCATGAACCGCCACGATCTGTTCTCGCTGTGCAACCACGCCGGCCGCCGGCACCGGGCCGGTGCAGGCCGGGTGACCGTCGAGTTCCGCGGCCGGGACATCGATCCAGTGCCGGAGATCATCCGCAGTTTCCGGCTGGCGGAGATCTCCGAAAGCGAGAAGAACTCGCTCCTCTCGCTGCTGTGCGATCCCGAGGAGGCGGACTTCTGCGCGGAGACCGCCTGCGTGCGTGATCCCTACGCCGACGAGCGC
>CAISKG010000264.1 GCA_903885855.1 uncultured Planctomycetaceae bacterium | reverse complement strand
CGCCTGCCGCGCCCGCCGACGGCGCCGTCGACCGGGCCGCCTCCGCCGCGGCGCTCGAGGCGCTGCGGGCGTTCCTGGCGCTGCCGGAGGAGGGGCGCGGCCCGATCGGCGAGGCGCCCTTCGCCGGGGTGGCGCTCGCGCGCGAGGACGCGGCCCGGGCCCGCGAGCTGCTCGTGGAGGCGCACGCGCGGAGCGTGCGCGAAAGCCGCGCGGCGGAGATGAAGGAGGGGCGGCTGCGGCTCGGCGACCTCGAGATGCCCTTCACCACGAAGGTCTTCGGGGAGAAGCCGCCGGGGGGGCGGAGCATGGTGATCTCGATGCACGGCGGCGGCGGGGCCCCCAAGGCGGTCAACGACAGCCAGTGGGAGAACCAGAAGCGCCTCTACACGCTCGAGGAGGGGGTCTACGTCGTGCCGCGGGCCCCGACCGACACCTGGAACCTCTGGCACCAGGATCACATCGATCCCCTCTTCGACCGGCTGATCGAGAACCTGATCGTGTTCGAGGAGGTCGATCCCGACCGGGTCTACATCATGGGCTACTCGGCCGGCGGCGACGGCGTCTACCAGCTCGCGCCGCGGCTGGCGGATCGCCTCGCGGCGGCCGCCATGATGGCCGGGCATCCCAACGAGACCTCGCCGCTGGGCCTGCGCAATCTCCCCTTCACGATCCACATGGGGGGCCAGGACGCGGCCTTCGGCCGCAACCAGACGGCCGCCGCCTGGGAGACGATGCTCGCCGAGCTGCGCGCGAAGGATCCCGAGGGCTATCCCCATCAGGTGACGATCCACGCCGACAAGGGGCACTGGATGGACCGCGAGGACGCCGTGGCGGTGCCCTGGATGATGCAGTTCCGCCGCGATCCCTTCCCGAAGCGCGTGGTGTGGAAGCAGGACGACGTCACCCACGACCGCTTCTACTGGCTCGCGCTCGACGCGGCCGATCGCGCGGCGGGCAGCGAGATCGTCGCCACCCGCGACGGCCAGTCGATCGACGTCGCCAGCCCCCAGGTGCGGCGCGTGCGCGTGCTCCTCAACGACGCCATGGCCGACCTCGACCTGCCGGTCGAGATCACCTCGGCCGGCAGGCCGGTCGTGACCGCGCGGGCGCGGCGGACGATCGGCACCCTCGCCCGCACCCTCGCGGAGCGCGGCGACCCGCGGTCGATGTACGACGCGGAGGTGGCCGTGGAGCTGCCCGCGGCCCCCTGACGCCCCCGCCGCACCACCGCCCCGCAAGCGAGGGGCTGCCGACGCGCGGGCCCGACCGTGGCGGCCCTCCGGGTGCCCCGGCTCACCCGAAGACCGGATCGCCCAGGGTGCCGGTGCTGTCGGCGAACGACTCCTGGGGGATGCCCAGGGCGCGGAGGATGCTCAGGTAGAGATTGGCCATCCGGCCGTCCTCCCCGCGGACCGCGCGGCCGTGGGCCAGGCCGAGCCGGCCGCCGCCGGCCACGAGCGTGGGCAGGTCGCGCGGCCAGTGCGTGGTGCTGCAGCCGCTGCCGTAGAGGACGAGCGTGTGGTCGAGGACGCTCGCGCCGTGCTCGCCGTGGTCCGCGAGGCGGCCGAGGAAGAAGGCCAGCTGCTCGGCCAGGAAGCGGTCGTAGCGGGCGAAGGCCAGCAGCCCGTCGCGGTCGCCGGCGTGGGAGAGGTTGTGGTGGGTGGCGCCGAGGCCGAGCTTCAAGGGGAAGGTGTCGCTGATCCCCATGCCGTCCTCGCGGCTGAGCATGAAGGTCACCGAGCGCGTGATGTCGGCGGCGAAGGCCAGCGCCACCAGATCGAACATCGTGCGGTAGTAGCGGGCCGGATCGCCGTCGACGGTGGCCTCGAGGTCGAGTGCCGCCTTGTCGGGCGCCGCGAGCGGCACGTCGAGCCAGCGGTCGGCGGCCTCGAGGCGCCCCTCCAGGTCGCGCAGGCTCGCCAGATACTGCTCCATCGTCTCCCGATCGGTGCTCCCCAGGCCCGCGGTGAAGGCGCCGGCCTCGCCGAGCACGGCGTCGACCAGCGACATCCGCCGCCGGGCCGCGGCCCGGCGCGCGGCCACCGGCCCCTCCCCCGCGGAAAAGAGCCGGTCGAACACGCGCCGCGGGTCGTTCTCGGCCGGGATCGGCTTCCCCTCCTGGTCGTAGGAGAGGGTGCTCGTGCGCGACATGAAGCCCACGCCCGGATCGATGGAGAGCACGAGCGACGGCTGGCGGCAGTGGCGCTTGGTGTGGAGGGCGACGGTCTGGTCGAGCGACACCGAATTGAAGGTGCCGGGCTTGGGCGCCTGCAGCGGCGCGCCGGTGAGCCACATGTCGGAGCAGATGTGGGAGTCGGCCTTGGGGCCGTTGCCGTGGGAGAGCCCGCCGAAGAAGCTCATCCTCTCGAGGAAGGGGGCGAGCGGCTCGGTCGACTTCCCGAGCAGGGGCCGGCCGTCGGGCCCGGTGCGCGGAAACCAGTACCACTCGTCGATGCCCAGCTCCGGCCGGGGCAGCGCCATGCCGTTGGCGGTGTAGACGGCGCAGAAGCGCCGCGGCGGGGCGGCCGCGGCCTCCTCCCCCATCGCCTCCAACAGCGGCAGGGCCAGCGCGCTGCCGGCCATCCCGCGGAGGACGGCGCGGCGATCGAGCCTCCGGGCGGCGACGGCGCGGCGCGGGCTGGGGGAAGTCGCCATGGCAGGCTCGCGTGGACTCACTTGGAGAGGAAGAACTCGCTCGAGACGACGGCGTGGATGGCCTCGCGGACGCCGCCCCCGCTGGATCGTACCGCGGCGGCGCGGTCGCGGAGCAGCCTGATATCGGCTCCCGTGGGGGGGCGGCCGCAGGCGTAGGTGGCCAGGCGGCGCAGGTACTCGGCCGCCACGTCGTCGGCGAGTGCCGTGCCCACGTGGGCGCGGAAGCGGGCGAAGTCGGGCGTCACCGTGCCGTCGGGGAGGCGCGAGGCGGCGTCGACGGGGCCGGCCGCCGCCAGGCCGGCGGCGTCGAACGCCTCGAAGGGGAGCCCCCAGGGGTCGATCCCCTCGTGGCAGGCCGTGCAGCCCTTGGCCGAGCGGTGCGCCTCGAGGCGCTCGCGCAGGGGGAGCTTCGAGAGATCGTCGAGCTTGGGGACGTTGGGCGGCGGGTCGGGGGGCGGCCGGCCGATGATGGCGCGGGCGAACCAGGCGCCGCGCTTCACCGGATTGGGCTCGCGGCCGTCGGAGAGCCCGGCGAGGACGGCCGGGAGCGTGAGGAGGCCGCCGCGGTCGGCGGCCGGCAGGGGCATCGGCACGAACTCGAAGCCGCTCTCCACGGCGCTCGGGCAGCCGTAGAAATCGGCCACCACCTCGTTGGCCACCACCACGTCGGAGGCCACGAGCGCCTCGAGCGGCGCGTCGGTGCGCACCAGATGCTCGAAGAAGCGCGCCGGCTCCTCGCGCAGCCACGGCTTGGCGTGCGCGGTGAGACGCGGGTGGCGGGCGCGGTCGGTCTCGACGACGTCGAAGCGGCCCAGGCCGAGCCACTCCTCCACGAACACGTCGGCGGCGCGGGAAAAGCGCGGGTCGTCGATGAGCCGGTCGACCTCGGCGCGGAGGTTCGCCGCCAGCGCCCCCGCGGAGGCCAGCGCGAGGAGGCGGTCGTCGGGGGGGGAGTTCCAGAGGAAGTAGGAGAGCTTCGAGGCCAGCTCCCAGTCGTCGAGCGGCTCCGCCCCCGGCCCGGTGCTCGTCTCCACCAGGAACAGGAACTGCGGCGCCGCGAGCACCGCCAGGAGGCCGTCGCGGATCGCGGCGTCGGGCTCCGCCCCCGCCGCCGTGGCCGCACGCCACACCCGCAGCAGGGCCTCGGTCTCGGCGCCCGTGACCGGGCGGCGGAAGGCGCGCGTGGCGAAGGCGGCGAGGATCGCCCGGGCCCGCGCCTCGGGGTCGGCGGCGTCCGCGCCGGCGACGTCGAACACCGCCCGGTGCGACGGCGGAGGCCACGACTCGAGCCACGGCCCCTCGAACTCCACGCTCCGCACCAGGAGCCGCGGGACGTCGCGGTCGGAGGTGTATTCGCTGCGGATGGCGATCTCGCGGATGCCCGCGAGGTAGTTGGGGTTGCCCGCCTCCACGTCGGGATCGGGGAAGTTGGCGATCGCCCCCTCGAAGACGTGGTCGGCAAGCGCGGTCGATTCGACCGCCGCCGGCCCCCCCACCGGCGCCAGCGTGCTGCCGCAGTCGCGGCGCAGGCCGAGGTGCACCCCGACGCGCGGCCGCCGCGCCTCGAAGGCCAGGAAGCGGCGCGCGAGCGGATCGTCGTCGGCCAGGGGCACCAGTCCCACGCGCTCGATCGGCTCCCCCGCCGACGCGGCCCGGATCGACACCGGCCCCGCCGGCAGGCGCACCACCACGAAGCCGGGCTGGTACCAGGGGGCGGCGAAGTGACGCTGCCCCACGTCGAGGACGAGCTCCTTGGCCTCCGCGGGGGGCGTGCCGTCGGGGGCAAGCGCGCGGGGCAGGGCGCCGGCGAGGCCCACCTCCACCAGCCACACCCCGCCGGCGGGCAGCGTGGCGGCG
>CAISKG010000263.1 GCA_903885855.1 uncultured Planctomycetaceae bacterium | reverse complement strand
GGGCGATCGGCGTGCCGGCCCGCGCGGAGGCGGCGGGGGCGGTGCGGCTCGCGGGCCTCGCGCTGCTCGCCGGCCTGGCGCTGGTGCCGGCGGCGCGGCTCCGCGCCGCCGACGGAGCCTTTCGCGTGGAGACGGCGGTGTACGACGCCGACGACGCCGAGCATCCGGTCGCCCGCAGCCTGACCCTCTTCAAGGACGGCGTGGCGTGGGACTTCCTCGAGACCCTCGATGACGAGGGGCGGCCGCAGGGGGTGGAACCGGCCGAGATCATCCTCCACGACCCGGCGCGAGAGCGCACCGTGCTGGTCGATCCGGCCCGCAACAAGAAGACCCGGATCGACCGGCTCCGCCTGGAGCGGCTGCGCACCTCGCTGGCGGCGTGGGCGCGGAAGTCGGACGACGCGCTCTTGCGCTGGGCGGGCGGCCCCGACTTCACCGGATCGTTCGTGGACGAGCAGCAGACCGACGGCGCGGTCGTGCTCGCGGGCCCGCGCGTGCGCTACGAGGTGCGCTACGAGCCGGCCCCGGGAGACGGCGCCGCCGAGGAATACCGGCGCTTCGCCGACACGGCGATCCTGGTCAAGGCGCTCGTCCACCCGGGCGGCCTGCCCCCGTTCGCCCGGATCGCGATCAACGGCCGCGTCGCCGCCGCGGACGCGCTGCCGGTGTCGGTGCGGCTGGCGATCGATCCGCGCTTCGGACGGATCGCCGGGCGGCCGAGCGTGTCGCGCTCGGAGCACAGGGCGCTGGCCTCCTGGACCGAATCCGATCACCGCCGCGTCGCCACCGCCGGCGAGGAGCTGTCGCTGGCGGAGGAGGTCGATCTGGCCGTCTACGCCGGCACGGCCGTCGCGGCCGACGACGACGCCGCCACCGTGCGCCGCTGAGACGGCCCCGCGCGCCGGCGGCCGCCGTCGGCGGCGGCGCGATTCTTCACGGTTTTTCCCCGCCACGCCTCCGCCCGCCCCGTCGGGCTGCGGCGGCACAACAGGCGCCAATCGCACGCGCGGGGGAGGCGGCAAGAAAGTCCCCCCGGCCGGACGATGTTCTCCCTGCCGCACACTTTGCCCAGCCGTCGGAAACGACCGTCCGCGGCGGCACCCGGAGCCCCCTCGGGGCCGTGGCCGCGGAGGTTGACAGGCGTACAGTTGCTGCCCTACATTCCTGACCATCCATCACACAGCCTCGGAACGGAGTCTCCCATGCTGGTTCTCTCCAGGAAGCAGAACGAACGGATTCGGGTCGGCGACTCGGTCGTCGTGACCATCGTGCGGGTCAGTGGCGACAAGGTGCGCATCGGCATCGAGGCCCCGCCGGAGATGCGGGTGCTGCGTGACGAACTGCAGCCGACCGAGCTGCTCGTCGATGGCCGGGGCGGGATCACGGTCGATGCCGGTGCCTCCATGCCGGTGTCCGACGGTGCCGTCGCCTCGGTCGCCGGCACGCCGCTGGGACGGCGGATCCTCCGTCTGGCGGCGGCAGGCTGATCCCGACCGACCGCAGGCAGGCCCGGCTCCCGTCCGGCAGATCCACCGTGAACAGGCCCGTGGCCCGCCGCTCGACTCCCACCGACGGCCCGGGGCGGCGTCAGCGACGCCGTCTCGTGGCCTTCGGGGCGGCTGCGGTGCTGGTGGCCGTGATGGTGGTGGTGTTGCTGATCGCCCTGCGCCGCGAACCGGCCCTGTGTCGGGCCACGGCGCCCTCCGGCCCCGACGCCGAGCGTGCCTCGGCGCGGATGGTGACCAAGGCCTCGGCGATCTCCGCCGGCCTCGGGCGCCGTGGCGAATGGGGCGAGGCGATCACCGATGCCGAGGTGAACGCCTGGCTCGCGCACGACCTGCCGCGCGTGGCGGCGTCCCTCCTGCCCGATTGGGTCGGCGCGCCCACGGTGCGATTCCTCGCCCGGCGCGTGGCGCTCTCGGCCACCGTGGGCGCCGGGCCGGTGGCCGGGCGCGCCTGGGCGATCCTGTCGGTGGCGCTGCCACGCGACAACGAAATCGTGATCGAGGTGGAGTCGGCCGGCCTCGGGGCCTTCCCGCTGCCTGCCGAGCCCATCCTCGAGGCCATCGCCACGCGGGCGGTCGCCGCCGGCCTGGTCGCCGACGTGCGCCGCGCCGATGCACGCACGACGCTCCACGTCGTTCTCCCCGGCGGCCCGCCGGGGGCGCGCGACGCCCGCCTGGAGTACCATCTGGAGGGGCTGCGGATCGACGACGGGGAATTGGTGCTCTCCGGCAGCACGCGGTCCGCCCCCCGCTGACCCACTCCGCCGAGGATCCCCGCCCGATGACCACCCTCCGCTTCCTCGGCGCCGCCGGCACCGTGTCGGGGTCCCGCCATCTGCTGGAGCACGACGGCCGCCGCGTGCTCTTCGACTGCGGGCTCTTCCAGGGGGAGAAACGCCTCCGCGAGCGCAACTGGCAGCCCTTCCCGGAGCCGGCGGAGAGCGTCGACGCGGTGGTGCTGACCCACGGCCACATCGACCACTCCGGCTGGCTGCCCCGGCTGGTGCGCGAGGGCTTCCGCGGCCGGATCCACACCTCGCGTGCCACCGCCGACCTGCTCGGCCTGCTCCTCTACGATTCGGCCAAATGCCAGGCGGAGGATGCCGAGTACGCCAACCGCAAGGGCTACTCCAAGCACGCCCCGGCGCTGCCGCTCTACGACGAGCGCGACGTGGAGCGCACCCTCCGCCTCCTCGAGCCGACCGACCGCGAGCGGTGGTTCGAGCCCGCCCGCGGCTGCCGGGCGCGCTTCCACGACGCGGGGCACATGCTCGGCAGCTCCTTCGTGGAGGTCGAGGCGGGGGGAGCGCGGCCGCTGCGGATCCTCTTCTCCGGCGACGTCGGCCGCTACGACGCACCGCTCTACAACGATCCGGTGCCGCCGCCGCCGTGCGACGTGCTGGTGTGCGAGAGCACCTACGGCGATCGCGACCATCCCCCCAGCCGCCCGCTCGACGAGCTGGAGAAGGCGACGCGCGAGGCGATCGACCGCGGCGGGATGATGCTGGTGGCGTCGTTCGCCATCGGCCGCTGCCAGCAGCTGGTCTACCTGCTGCGCACCCTGATGGAGGCCGGTCGGCTGCCCAAGATCCCCGTGTGGATCGATTCGCCGATGGCCGTCGAGGCCACGGAGGTCTTCCGCCGCCACGTCGCCGAGCACGATTTCACCGAGGCGCGGATGGAGGGGGTCGCCGAGTCGCTCGCCTCCCCCTGGGTGCGCATGGCCCGCACCGCCGAGGAGTCGAAGGCCATCAACGGCCACCGGGGCGCGGGCATCGTGATCGCCTCCAGCGGCATGATGACCGGGGGGCGGATCCTCCATCACCTCGCCCGGCGGCTCCCCGATCCGACGACCACCGTCCTCGTGGCCGGATTCCAGGCCATCGGCACCCGCGGCCGAGCCCTGGTCGACGGTGCCGACACGATCCGCATCCACGGCCGCGACATCCCGGTGCGTGCGGCGGTGCGGCGCGTCGACGCGCTCTCCGGGCACGCCGACCGCAAGGAGCTGTCACGGTGGCTGGGCGGCATCCCGGCGCCGCGCCGCACGTTCCTGGTCCATGGCGAGCCTCCGGCGGCGGCGGCGCTGGCCCGACACCTCCGCGGAACGCTGGGGTGGGAGGCCACCGCGCCGGCGATCGGCGATTCCTTCGACCTCACCACCCCCTGACACCCTGCGACGAACCATGGCGAAGAAACCGAAGCCCGCCCCCACGCCCCCGCCGGCCCCCTCCGGCCGGGCCGACACGCCCGCCGACCAGGCCACGTCCTGCCGCGCCCTCCCCGACACCGTCCTCGGCGACGACGTGGCGCTGGTCGCGGAGAACATGGAGGCGATCCTCGCCAGTCCCAGCAACAGCCTCGCCCAGCACGACCGGGTCCTCATGGACCGCCCCGAGACGCGCGGCGTGCGCATGCTCCTGGAGCTCGAGAAGGCCGAACTGGCCTTCCAGGAGCACAAGATCCACTCCACGGTGATCGTCTTCGGGGGGACGCAGATCGTGGAACGCGGGGCGGCGCAGCGCCGGCTGTCGGACGCGCGCCGCGCCGCCGCGGCCGACCCCGACGATCCGCGCCGCGCGCGCGACGTCGTCCGGGCGGAGAAGCTCCTCGCCCGCAGCCACTACTACGACAAGGCCCGCGAGTTCGCGCGCCTCGTCTCGATCGACAACCAATGCGCCGCCGCGCGCGACTTCGTCGTCGTCACGGGGGGCGGTCCGGGGATCATGGAGGCCGCCAATCGCGGCGCCTTCGACGTCGGTTGCCAGTCGATCGGGCTGAACATCAAGCTCCCCTTCGAGCAGCAGCCCAATCCCTTCATCACCCCCGACCTGTGCTTCCAGTTCAAGTACTTCGCCCTGCGGAAGTTCCACTTCATCCTCCGGGCCGCCGGCGTGGTGCTCTTCCCGGGCGGATTCGGCACCCTCGACGAGATGTTCGAGACGCTCACGCTGCGCCAGACCAACCGCATGCAGCCCGTGCCGATCATCCTCTTCGGCCGGGAGTACTGGTCGGGGATCATCGACTTCGAGCGCCTCGCCGACGAGGGGGTGATCGCGGACGAGCACCTGCGCCTCTTCAGCTGGGCCGAGACGCCGGAGGAGGCCTGGCGGCAGATCGTCGATTTCCACGACGCCAGCCGCAGCTGCTGATCCCGCCCGCCGTCAGCCGCGCCGGGCGGGCAGCAGGATGCGGAAGGTGCTGCCGCTCCCCGGCGCGCTTTCCACCGTCACCGACCCGCCGTGGGCCTGGGCGATGTGCTTGACGATCGAGAGGCCCAGCCCGGTGCCGCCGATCTTGCGGCTGCGCCCCTTGTCGACGCGGTAGAAGCGTTCGAAGAGGCGCGGGAGGTGCTCGGCGGCGATCCCCGCCCCTTCGTCGCGCACCGCCAGCTCGAACACGCCGCCGGCGGTGCCCCCGTCGACGCGCACCGGGTGGCCCGGCTCGCTGTATTTGATGGCGTTGTCGACGAGATTGATGAGGGCCTGCTCGAGCAGCGGGGCGTTGACCTCGGCCACGAGATCGGGCGGGCAGTCCACGTCGAGGCGGATGGAACGGGCCTCGGCGCGGGGCCCGCACTCCGCGATCACCGTCCGGATCAGGTCCCCCACCTTCACCGGCTCCACCGGCAGGTCGCCCATCCCCTCGGCCTGCTCGACGCGCGACAGGGAGAGGAGATCCTCGATGATCAGCCCGAGGCGGTCGGCCTGGCGCCCCACGATCTCGAGGAAGCGGCGGCGGTCGGCGGGGTCGTCGACACGGTCGTCGAGCAGCGTCTCCACGAATCCCTTGATCGAGGCCACGGGGGTCTTCAGTTCGTGCGACACGTTGGCGACGAAGTCGCGGCGCACGTTCTCGAGGTGGCGGATGTCGGTGATGTCCTCGACGACCACCACCGCGCCCCCCTCCCCGGTCGCGTCACGCAGCGGCGTGCCGCGCACCCGCAGCACCCGGTCGCGTGCCGCCCGGAGCACGATGTCGTCCTCCACCGGCTCGCCGCGGTCGATCGCCTCCAGTGCGAATTGCCGCAGGTCGGCGTTGCGCACCACCTCCTGGATCGGCCGGCCGACCACGCCCCCCGGGTCGATTCCCAGCAGCTCGGCGGCCGCGCGATTCAGGCTCACGATCCGTTGCCGGGCGTCGACCGCCAGGACCCCCTCGATCATGCTCCCCAGCACCGCCTCCTGCTGCGATCCCTGTCGGCCGATCTGCAGGCCGCGCTCGACGAGCTGCTGGCGCATGCTGCCGAGGGCCCGGGCGAGGACGGCCAGCTCGCCGACGTCCGAAGCCGGCAGCCGCGCCGCCGCCTCCCCGTCGGCGAGGCGCCGCCCGGCGGCGGCGAGCTCCTCCAGGGGCCGCGCCGCACGGCGTGCGACGAGCCATCCCGCCGCGACCGCGGCCGCCGACGCCACCAGGGAGCCCCACACCAGCCGGCGCTGCCCGTCGGACAGCTCGGCGTCGCTCGAGGGGGCGGCGACGCGGACGATCCCCACGGTCCGCCCGTCGCGGAGCACCGGCACCGCCACCGTGACGATCCGCCGGCCGCTGCCGGCGTCGTAGCGCGTCGAGCTGGCGACGCGCCCCGCGCGGACCTCGGCCAGCACGGCCGGATCGAGCCCCGGCACGGCCGCCGCGCGGTCGCCGTCCACCGCCTCCTTGCCGCCGTCCGTCCCGCCCCACGGCAGGCCGTCGGCGTCGACGACGTCGATGGCGAGGCCGTCGGCCCGCCTCGGCACCGTGGCCACGAGCGCCGCCGCCTGATCGGCGGGATCCTCGGGAAGCAACAGCGCGGCCAGGCCGCCGGCATCCGTCAGGCGCCGCAGCTGCTGGGCGTCGGCGAGCCTGGCCAATTCGACCGACGCGAGCCAGTGGCAGGCGACGACGATCCCGGCCACCAGCGCGCACCAGCCGGCGAACAGCTGCCACGCAAAGCGGGACCGGGCCATGAGGGATCACCGGCGGCGGGCTCCCCGCAAGCCCGGGGATCGGGCCACCCGCGGGGAGGCGACGCAGTCTCGCACAGCGCCGCCGGGCGGGGAAAGGGGCCCGGCCGGGGCCTCCCGCCCCGGCCGCGGCTCAGCCGCGGAACCGGTAGCCGACGCCCCGCACGGTCTCCACGTACGACGCGTGGTCGCCGAGCTTCTTGCGCAGGCCAGCCACCTGCACGTCGACGCTGCGTTCGGTGACGGGGTAGTCCTCCCCCTTCACGGCGTCCACGATCTGCGTCCGCGTGAAGGCCCAGCCGGGGCGCCGGGCGAGAAAATGGAGGAGGGCGAACTCGGTGTAGGTCAGGTCGAGGGGCTTGCCGGCGAGGATCACCTCGTGGCGGCCGGGATGGATCGACAGCTCGTGGACCTCGACGACCGCCTCCTGATCGGCGGCGCGCTCCGATTCGCGACGGCGGAGCAGCGCCTTGATGCGGGCGGAGAGGACGCGCGGGCTGAAGGGCTTGGTGATGTAGTCGTCGGCGCCCCGGTCGAGGCCGGCGACGATGTCGCGCTCCTCCCCCTTGGCGGTGAGCATGACGATCGGCGTCTCGCGGGTTCGCGGATCGGCCTTCAGCCGCCGGCACACCTCCAAGCCGTCGAAACCGGGGAGCATGAGGTCGAGCACGACCAGATCGGGGGCGTCGCGGCGCACGACCTTGATCGCCTCCTCGCCGCTGGTCACGCAGGTGACCGCGTAGCCCTCGCGGACGAGGTTGAAGCGGACGAGCTCGAGGAGATCCTCCTCGACGTCGACGACGAGGATCGACGCCTGCTCGGCGTCCCCCGTGCGCGCTTTTCCCGGATGTTGCTTCACGAAAACGTCGTCCACGCCCGCCGGGGAGATTGCCCCGTCCACCGTGTCAGCGCCCGTGTCGAACCACACCGGCCCCGCCGGTCGAGCCCCCGGCCAGGGGGCCTCCCGACCGCGGCGATTCTAGGCCGGGGGCCCCGGCCTGCGGATGAGTTTTTCGTGAGCGCTCGGGGGCGCCGCGGCCCCCCGCGGCGGGGATCACGAGAGCAGCAGTTCCACGTCTTCGGCGGTGAGCGTGGAGATCATGTTTTCGTCCGCCCGGACGATCGATTCGGCCAGATCGCGCTTGCGGTCCTGGAGGGCGAGGATCTTCTCCTCCACCGTGTCGCGGGCGATGAGCCGGTAGGCGAACACGCGCCGCGTCTGGCCGATGCGGTGCGCCCGATCCACCGCCTGGGCCTCGACCGCCGGGTTCCACCAGGGGTCGAGGATGTAGATGTAGTCGGCGGCGGTGAGGTTGAGCCCCTGGCCGCCGGCCTTGAGGCTGACGAGGAACAACCGGCAGTCGGGATCCTCCTGGAAGCGCGCCACGCGGGCCTGGCGGTCGGTCGTCTTGCCGTCGAGGTATTCGTAGGTCGTCGAGCGCGCGTCGAGCTGCCGGCGGACGATGGAGAGGAAGCTGGTGAACTGGCTGAACACCAGCACCTTGTGCCCCTCCTGGATCACCTCGTCGGTCTGCTCGAGGAGCGTCTCGAGCTTGGCCGCCGACTCGTCGATCCGGGCCGGGTCGACGAGCCCCGGATGGCAGGCGGTCTGCCGGAGGCGGAGCAGGGCCTCGAGGACGGCGATCCGCGACCGGCCGATCCCCATCTTCCCGATCCGTCCCGAGAGCTCCTGGCGGTAGTGGTCGCGCAGTTCGTCGTAGGCGCGGCGCTGCGTCTCGCCGAGCTCGCAGAAGATCGTCTGCTCCGTCTTCTCGGGCAGATCCGAGAGCACCTGCGCCTTGGTGCGGCGCAGGAGGAAGGGGCGCACCGCCCGGGCGACGACCTCCGCGGCGCTCCCCCCGCGGCCGCCGGCGAGGAAGCGTTTGAGGCGGGCCGCGCTGCCGAGCTGACCGGGATTGAGGAACTCGAAGATGCTCCACAACTCGCCGATGTGGTTCTCGACCGGCGTGCCGGTGAGGGCGAGGCGGTGGCGGGCATGGAGCAGGCGGCAGGCCTTGGCGGCCTGGCTACCGGCGTTCTTGATGGACTGCGCCTCGTCGAGAACGATGTAATCGAACTCCACCTCCCGGTGCCGGAGGATGTCGCGGCGCAGCGTGCCGTAGGTGGTGAGGACGATGTCGCTTTCGAGGAACGACTCCGCCCCCTCGCTGCGCTGATTGCCGGTGTAGTTCAGGACGCGCAGCGCCGGCCCGAACTTGGCCGCCTCGTCCATCCAATTGAAGACCAGGCTCTTGGGCACCACCACCAGCGACGGCCGGTGGGCGAGCCCGGCCGCGTTCGCGACCCGGCGACGGCGCACGAGCATCGCCAGCACCTGGATGGTCTTGCCGAGCCCCATGTCGTCGGCCAGGCAGCCCCCCAGCCCCATGCGCTCGAGGAACGCCAGCCACCCCAGCCCCTCGCGCTGGTAATGGCGCAGGGTGCCCTGGAATCCCTCCGGCTCGTCCTCGGCCTCGGGACGCTCGCCGCGGGCCAGCTCCCCCCGGATCCGGTCGAAGGCCTCGTCGACGTGCGACTGCGGCTGGCCGGCCAGGAGGGCGTCGAGCAGCGCCACCTGGATGCGCCCGTAGCGCAGCCGGCCGTCCTGGCGCTGCGCCAGCGCCACCATCGGCTCGAACTGCTCGGCGAATCCCTCCGGAAGGATGCCGACCGATCCGTCGGGCAGCGTCACCGCCCGCTCGCCCCGCGCCAGGGCCTCGAGGAGCGCGGGCATGTCGGCGGTCACGCCGCCGAAGTCGACGCTGCCGGAGAGCTCGAACCAGTCGATCCCGCTGGTGACGTTCCAGGCCACGCTTCCGGCCGGGCGGTAGCGCCTCCCGGCCACCTCGACCGCCCACCCCTCGGCGGCCAGCTGCGGCACCGAAGAATCGAGCCGCGCCCGGGCGAACTCCACGTGGTGCGGAACCGGCTCGCCCTCCGGATCGGGGCGGGCGGCGCTGGCCCCGTAGCGCGGCAGCGAGGCCAGCGCCTCCCGCTCCGCGGCCCGGTCGCGGCGCACGAACACGCGCCGCTCGACGTCGACGGCGCCGCCGGCCGGCTCGTCGGCGTTGATCGCCATCCCGCCGTACTCGAACCACACCGTGCCGGCCAGGTGGACGCGCGGCTGGGCCCGGCGGCGCCCCCGCGGCCCGCCGCCGTCGCCGTCGCCGTCGGTCGCGGCGACCGCGCGCGAGTCGTCGAGGACGAGCTTCGGCCGCGGCGTGCCCGACTCGATCCGCCAGCCCGTCCAGGCCGGGAGCACGAGGCGGGGCACCTCGGCCAGCCCGGCGAGCCGCTCGATGAGACCGTCGACCTGGGCGCCCGCGAGCTCGATCGGGCCGCGGCGCTCGAACTGCTGCAGCCAGCCGGCGGCGTGCGTCGCCCCGGCGGCGTCGCCGAGCTCGAGGCGGGCCACACGGTCGGCGAACACCACCAGGCCCGAGCGCAGGATGGCCCGCGGCTCGCGGATGTCGCGCCGCTCGCTGCCGCGCACCAGCACGCCGCGCAGGGTGGCCTTCGAGGGGCGCGGCGGCGGCCGCTCCGCCTCCCCCGCGGCGAAATCGCGCACGGTCTCGGCGCGCACGCCGGGGACGTCGTCGGGCTCGACGACGAGGGCGAATTCCCACGGCCGCCCCGAGTCCCAGGCCAGCGGGACGACGTTGTCGGGATGGCGGCGCGGCTCCGGCTGCATCACCAGCCGCCCCCGCTCGCAGAGCATGGCGAGGTGCTCGACGGCGGATCGCGCGCTGACGGCGACGCGCGGCACGGTGCGCCGCTCGAGCGGCTCGGGGGCCGCGGTGTCGGCCAGGGGCACGGTGCCCACCAGCCGCGCCAGGATCTCGCGCTCCTCCACGGAGAGCTCGTCCCACTCGGTGTCGGCCGACTGACCCGGCCCGATGATCACCGGCCGCGGACGGCCGGTGGCGTGGCCGGCGACGTCGAGCTGCATCCGGCAGGGCACGAGGACCGCCGCAGCCGATTCCGCCGAGGCACCGAGATCGAGCAGGAACACGAGCGCCCCGGCGGCACGGCGCGTCTCGCCCACGGTCACCGCGCGCGTGCGCACCGCGGGCTCGACGAGCCGGCGGCGCTCCTCGAGATCGACCGCCCACGCCGGCTGCCGGGCGGGGGCCCGGCGCGGGGGGGCTTCGGCCTCGGCGGCCGCGGC
>CAISKG010000262.1 GCA_903885855.1 uncultured Planctomycetaceae bacterium | reverse complement strand
TACCCCCTCGGCAACGGCGGCATCTTCCCCGCCGTGCGCCCCGACCGCGACGCCCCGGGCTGGATCCGCCTCGACACGGCCTACCGGCGCGGCGCCACCGGCTACGTCGAGCTGGCCACCGAGGGCACCGACCGCGCCGCCGCGGGGATCGTGGCGGTGGCCGTTGGCGACGGCACCACGCCCCCCGGCGCGGATGCCATCGCCGCCGCGCCCCTGGTGGCCGATGCGGCGCCGCGTTCCGCCGCGGCGCACGCCGCGGCCCATGGCAGCGCGCTGGCGGCGGCCGTGGCACGCTGGGAGGCGGGCACGCTCGACGAGGATGGCCGGGCGCTGCTCGACGCGCACCTGCGGCGCGGCCTCCTTCCCGCCACGCTCGGGGAGCTCGGCGAGCTGCGCGCCGACGTCGAGCGCTACCGGGCGGTGGAGCGCGACATGGCGGCGCCGCGCCGGGCCCCCGGCATGCTCGAGGGCCCGCCCTTCGATCAACCGCTGCTGGTGCGCGGCCAGCACACGCGGCCCGCCGCCCCCGTGCCGCGCCGCGGGCTGTCGCTCCATTCCACCGCGCCGTTCCGCGCCGGCCGCGACCCCTCCCTCCCCGCCACGAGCGGGCGACTGGAGCTCGCCGAGGAGTTCGTCGGCCCGGCCCGGCCCCTCGTGGCACGCGTGATGGTCAACCGGCTCTGGCACCACGTCTTCGGACGCGGGATCGTGGCCACGGCCGACGACTTCGGGCACACCGGCTCCCCGCCTTCGCACCCGGAGGTCCTCGACCTCCTCGCCGCGGATTTCATCGCCGACGATTGGTCGGTGAAGCGGCTCGTCCGCCGGCTGGTCACGACGCGCGCCTTCCGCGGCGCCGCGGCCGAGTCGCCGGAGGCCCGCGCCTCCGATCCGGACAACCGCCTCCTCTCCCACGCGCGGCCGCGCCGCCTGGAGGCGGAGGCGATCCGCGACGCGATGCTCGCGGTGTCGGGGGAGCTCGATCCTTCGATGGGCGGACCGGGGGTCGATCTCCACGCCACCGGCAAGACCGAGGGCGCCGGTCCGACCGGGCCTCTCGACGGCGCCCGTCGCCGCAGCCTCTACCTGCGCTCGCGGCGCAACTCGTTCGATCCCCTCCTCGAGGTCTTCGACCTTCCCAAGCCCTCCACGACCCGCGGGGTGCGCGACGCCACCACCTCGCCGACGCAGGCCCTGGCGCTGCTCAACGCGCCGTTCGTGCTCGATCAGGCGGCGAAGTGGGGCGCGAGGGTGGCGGCCGAGGAGGGGGACGACGCCGCGAAGGTGCGGCGGATGCTGCGCCGGGCGCTGTCCCGCGAGCCCGACGACACCGAGCTCGAGGCGCTCGTCGCCGCCCGCGTCGCCGCGGCGGCCGCCGGTGCGCCCGCCGACGGCTACGCCGACGTGGCCCACGCCATCTTCTGCCTGGGGGAATTCTTCCATGTCGAATGACGCCCCTCCGCCCCCCGCCGCGTGCCTCCCGCGCCGCCGCCTCCTCGCCGGGGCGTCGATGGGCTTCGGCTCCGTCGCCTTGGGCGCCCTCGCCGGCGCCGCGGAGGCCTCCGCCCGACCGCGGCGCGTGCGGAGCGTGATCTTCCTCTTCATGTCCGGCGGGGTGTCGGCGGTGGACTCCTTCGACCCGAAGCCGCGCCTCGCACGCGATCACGGCAAGCCGATGCCGGTGCCGGTGAAGCCGACGATGTTCAACGCCAACGGCACGATCTTCGCGAGCCCCTGGGCCTTCCGGAACCGGGGCGAGAGCGGACTGCCGGTGAGCGACCTCTTCCCGGGCATGGCCCGGCACGCCGACCGGCTGGCGGTGATCCGCTCGCTGACGAGCCCGGCCAACGAGCACGCACAGGCCAACTTCCACCTCCACAGCGGCTTCTCCACCGCCGGCCATCCCAGCGCCGGTGCGTGGGTGTCGTACGGCCTGGGCACGGAGTGCCACGAGCTGCCCGGCTACGTCGTGCTCGCCGGCGGCGGCGTGCCCCTCGGCGGCGCCGGCATGTACTCGAGCGCCTTCCTTCCGGCCTCGCACACCGCCACGCTCCTCGACCCCGCCGGCGGCGAGGCCCTTCCCAACCTCCGGCCCCGTGAGTCGGCCGGACGGCAGCGGGCGATCGTCGACCTGGTGGCCACCCTCGGCCGCCGGCGTGCGCACGCCGGCGGCGACGAGGCCGCCGCCGAGGCGGTGATCGGCGCCTACGAGGCCGCGGCGCGGATGCAGGCGGCGGTGCCGGGGATCGTCGACCTGTCCGCGGAGACCCCCGAGACGCTCGCCCTCTACGGCGTCGACGCACCGGTGGCGGAGACGGCCGGCTACGCCCGCCAGTGCCTCCTCGCGCGGCGCCTGGTGGAGCGCGGCGTGCGCTTCATCGAGCTCACCTGCCTGCCGCGGCCCGCCGATCCCGGGCAGATCGGCAACCCCTGGGACCAGCACGGCGGGCTGGCTGCCGGACACGCCGAGATGGCCGCGCAGGTCGACCGGCCCATCGCCGGCCTGCTCGAGGATCTCCACCGCCGCGGGCTGCTCGAGGAGACGCTGGTGGTCTGGTCGGGGGAGTTCGGCCGCACCCCGTTCGCGCAGGGCTCCGATGGCCGCGACCACAACCCCTACGGCTTCAGCGCCTGGATCGCCGGCGGCGGGGTGCGCGGGGGGACGGCCTTCGGGGCCACCGACGACCTCGGCTACCATGCCGTCGAGCACCCGGTGACCGTCCACGACCTGTGGGCCACGGTGCTGTGCCTGATGGGGGTCGACCACGAGCGGCTCACCTTCCGCCACGGCGGCCGCGACCACCGCCTCTCCGACGTCCACGGCCGGCCGATCCGCGCCGTCATCGCCTGATCGCGTTCCCCCTTCGCCCTCCGGAGTCACGCCATGACCACCCCGCGTCCGGCCCTCCCGCGCCGCGCTTTCGCCGGTGCCGTCGCCCTCACCGCCGCCGCCGCGGCCGCTCCGGCGCTGGCGCGCGTGCGCCGCCTCGGCGACGAGACGATCGTCGGCGAGGGGGCGCACCGCTTCCGCGTCCGCCACGGCTTCGCCCGCCTCCCCGACCGCTTCACCTGGCAGACCACCCACGGCGTCGCCGTGGACTCGGCGCGCAACCTGTACGTGATCCACGAGGGGCGCAAGGAGCTGAAGGACCACCCCTCGATCTTCGTGTTCGACGACAAGGGGCAGTTCGTGCGCGCCTTCGGGAGCCAGTTCCAGGGCGGGGGCCACGGCATCGAGGTGCGGAAGGAGGGCAACGAGGAGTTTCTCTACGTCTGCGCCTACCAGCAGGTGAAGGCCTTCGCGAAGCTCTCGCTCGACGGCGAGACGGTGTGGTACCGCAAGGCCCCGATGGAGTCGGGCTGCTACGACCCGGGCGAGGACGTCTCCACCACCGCCACGTGGACGCGCCGCGGCTTCCTCCCCACCAACGTCGCCTTCCTCGACGACGGCGGATTCCTCCTCGCCGACGGCTACGGCACCTTCAAGATCCACACCTACGACAAGCACGCGACGTGGAAGAGCGCCTTCGGCGGCCCCGGCGACGGCAAGGGCACCTTCGACACCGCGCACGGCCTGTGGATCGACCGGCGCCCGGGGCGCGAGCCGACGATCGTCGTCACCGACCGCGCCCACGACACGCTGCAGGTGTTCGCCATGGACGGCACCTACCGGGAGACGATCCCCGGGTTCGGGCTGCCGGCCAACGTCGACGCCTGGAACGACCTGCTGGTCGTGCCGGAGCTCAAGGCGCGCGTCACCCTCCTGGGGCCCGACAACACGCCGGTGGCGAGGCTCGGGGACGGCAGCGGCCGCCACGCCGAGGTGGAGAACCTGCGCTCCAAGCCGGAGTCGTGGGCGGACGGGCAATTCGTCCATCCGCACGACGCCTGCTTCACCCCCGAGGGCGACATCCACGTCGCCGAGTGGGTCGCCACGGGCCGCGTGACGAAGCTCGAGCGCATCGCCTGACGGGCCCGCCGGGCCTCACGCCAGGCCGTGCTTCACCGCCCACACCGCCGCCTGCGTGCGGTCGCGCAGTTCCATGCGCCGCAGCAGCTTGTGGACGTGCGTCTTCACGGTCTCCAGCCCGATGGAGAGGGCGGCGGCGATCTCGCTGTTGTCGAGGCCGTAGGCGAGGTGGCGGAGCACCTGGCGCTCGCGGCGGGTGAGGTGCGCGTCGGCGCCGCTGGGCGCGGTCGACTCCAGCCGGGCCGACACGACGGCGAACGGGTCCGGGGGCGCGGGGCGGTGGCCGGCCGCGGCCATCGCGATGGCGGCGCCGAGCCCCTGCCGCGACACCTCCTCGGCCACGCAGTTGACGGCGTGCGAGGCCCGTGCGCGCGCCAGGTGGTTGGTGTCGCCCGAGGGGCTGACGACGATCACCCTGGTGTTCGGGGCCGCGTCGGCCAGACGCCGCGTCGCCGCGAAACCGTCGCCGGGGAGCAGACAGTCGACGAGCGCCACCCCCGGCCGCGTCTCGCACACGCCATCCACCGTCCCGGCGGCGTCCGACGCGACGCCCGCGACGCGCAGGTCGAGATCACCGACCATGGCGACGAATCCGGCGAGCAGGAGTTCCTGGCGGTGGGCGATGAACAGGGTGGGGCGGAAGGGCATGCAGCGTCCGTGCGGTCACCGGGGGAAGCGGACCAGGAACGAGCCTCCCCGGACCTGCCGGGGCACGTCGCCCCGGGCAGACTGCGTCGGGGGCTGCGCGGATCCCCGGGTTCAACGGCGCGCGACCGTCAAAGTTCCGCGGTCCGCCAAAATCGCAAGGCACGCGGAGCGGGCCGCCGATCCCGGCGCACGGCCGGAAACCGGGGCCGCCCGCGGCGCGAGTCCACCACCCGGGGGGAGATCACCGCGGTGCGTCGTCGACGCGCCCGGCGGACGGGGCGGCGTCGGTTCCCCCGGAAGGGGGGCGGAACGCGGCGGCGACGCGGGCCACGACCTCGGGGGAGGGCGGGGGCGCGGCGGC
>CAISKG010000261.1 GCA_903885855.1 uncultured Planctomycetaceae bacterium | reverse complement strand
TCGTCATCCGCGACGGCAATCTCCTGGCCCGCCTCCCCGACGGCACGGAAACCCCCCTCACCACCGACGCCACGCCCGCAGAGCGGGCCACCGACGCCCGCTTCGTCTCCCCCGACGGCCGGTTCCTCGCGGCCATCTGGCAGCGCGACGGCGAGCACCGCACGGTGCGGATCGTGGAGTCGGCGCCGGCCGACCAGCCGCAGCCGCGGCTGATCGAGTTCCGCTACGACAAGCCGGGCGACCGGATCGACGAGCGGCGCGTGCGCCTCTTCGACCTCGAGGCGCGCACCGAGATCCCCGTCGACGGCGCCCTCTGCCCGACCCCCTGGGAGATCTCCGACTTCCTCTGGCTGCCCGACTCGTCGGAGTTCCTCTTCCGCTACAACGAGCGCGGCCACCGCACGATGCGCGTCCTGGCGGTGGCGGTCCCGTCGGGACGGGTGCGGACGGTGGTGGAGGAGACGAGCCCGACCTTCATCGACTGGGTCAACCGCTCCTGGCTGCACTGGCTGCCCGCCGAGGGGAAGCTCCTCTGGAGCAGCGAGCGCAGCGGCTGGCACCACCTCGAGCAGGTCGACATCGCCACCGGCGCCCGCCTGCCGATCACCGCCGGGCCGTGGGTGGTGCGGGGCGTCGACGAGGTCGACGAGCGCGCCCGGACGCTCACGCTCCGGCTCTCCGGCCGCGATCCCGCCCAGAGCCCGTACCACGTCCACCACGCCCGCGTCGGCTTCGACGGCGACGGCTTCACGATGCTCACCGAGGGGGACGGCACGCACGAGCTCGCCTGGTCGCCCGACGGCGAGACCTACGTCGACACCTTCTCGCGCGTCGACCTGCCGCCGCGGCACGAGCTGCGCCGGGCGTCCGACGGGGCGCTGGTGTGCGCGCTCGAGGCGGCCGACGACGCGGCGCTTGTCGCCGCCGGCTGGCAGCGGCCCGAGCGCTTCGTGGCGAAGGGGCGCGACGGCGTCACCGACATCCACGGCGTGATCCTCCGGCCGGCCGGATTCGACCCGGCGCGGCGCTACCCGGTCGTCGAGAACGTCTACGCCGGCCCGCAGGACAGCCATGCCCCGGTGGCGTGGCGCACGTCGTACGGCTCGATGTCGGCGCTCGCGGAGCTGGGCTTCGTCGTGGTGCAGGCCGACGGCATGGGAACGAGCAACCGCAGCAAGGCCTTCCACGACGTCTGCCACAAGAACCTCGGCGACGCCGGCTTCCCCGACCGGATCGCCTGGCTGCGCGCCGCGGCGGCGACGCGGCCGTGGATGGATCTCGACCGCGTGGGGATCTACGGCGGCAGCGCCGGCGGGCAGAACGCCATGCGCGCCCTCATCGCCCATCCCGACGTCTATGCCGTCGCCGTGGCCGACTGCGGCTGCCACGACAACCGGATGGACAAGATCTGGTGGAACGAGCAGTGGATGGGCTGGCCGCTGGACGCCAGCTGGGACGAGGCCTCGAACGTCGTCCAGGCGCACCGGCTGCGCGGGAGGCTCATGCTCGTGGTCGGCGAGGTCGACCGCAACGTCGACCCCGCCTCGACGATGCAGGCGGCGGCGGCGCTGGTGAAGGCCGGCACCGACTTCGATCTCCTCGTCATGCCGGGCGTGGGCCACGGCGCCTGCGAGACCCCCTACGCCTCGCGCCGCCGGGCGGAGTTCCTCTGGCGGCACCTGCGCGGGGAGTGACGGCGCGCCGCCGGGGCGGGCGCGGGGTGCCGCTCACGCGGCCTGCGGCCGGCGGCCGAGGATCGCCGCCAGCGCCGGGCCGGCGGCCATCGTCGTGAACACGCACATCAACACGCAGGCCACGAACAGCCGCAGGTCGATGAGCTCCGCGTCGAAGGCGGCCGCCGCCATCACGATGCCGAGGATGCCCCGGGCGTTGAGGCCGCAGCCCACCGCCAGCGCCTGGCGGTCGTCCATGCCGGCCATCCGCCCGCCGATCCACACCCCGGAGATCTTCCCCAGGAAGGCCACGGCGGTGATCAGTCCGACGAGCCAGGGATCGAAGCCGGCGACGAAATCGGCGCCGATGGCCATCGAGACGAAGAAGATCGGCGTGAAGACGGCGTAGGAGAACTCCGCGATCGTGGCGAAGGGCTCGGGATGCCGCTGGGCGACGTCGGCCAGGGCGATCCCCACGATGAAGGCGCCGAGGAAGGAATGGAGGCCGAGGTGCTCCGAGCCGGCGGCGCCCACGAGGGCCAGCAGCACCACCGCCGAGATGAAGGCGCTCGGCCGCGGCATCGACTCCAGGATCCATTCCATGATCCGCGGGAGGACGATCTTGCCGACGAGGATCGTGCCGCCGATGAAGGCGCATACCGTGGCGAAGATCTGCAGACCCTGCCCCTGGCCCGTGGCGTTGGGGCCGAACTCGGCGAGGATCACGGCGAACAGCCCCCAGCCGACGAGATCGTCGACGAGCGTGGCCGACATGATCGTGCGGCCGATCTCGCTCTTGAACAGCCCCATGTCGAGGAGGATGCGCGCGATGACGGGGTTCGCCGAGAGGGAGAGAATCGATCCCATGAACAGCGCCGTGGAGAAGCGGTCCTTCTCGGTGACGCCGATCACGGTCGGGAAGGCGTAGCACATGAGGAAGCCGAGGATGAGGGGCACGAAGGTGCCCACGCTCCCCACGGCCAGCGCCTTGCGGCCGAGACGGCGGAACTCCCCCACCGAGATGTCGAGGCCGATGGTGACGATGAAGAACAGCATCCCCACGCGCGCGATCGCCCCCCGGGCGCTCGTCACGGGGCCCGCCGGGGGGAAGAGCCAGGCGAAGGTGTCGGGCGCGAGGCGGCCGAGCACGGTGGGCCCGAGGAGGAGCCCGCCGGCGATCTCCCCGACCACGCCCGGAATGCCGAGCCGGCGCGCCAGTTGACCGAGCACGAGCGCCGTGGCGAGCATCGCCGCGAGGTGGAGCGAGAGCGTCGTCCAGTCGGCGGGTGACATCGGCGGGGCCGCGGGGCGGGCGGAGGAAGGTCGTCCAAAACACGAACACAACCAAGGCGAAGATACTCGTCACAACAACAGTTGTCCAGACCGGACTTTGTCGTTTCCGGGACATGCCCCCTCCGCCGCCGCGCGGCCGGAGCAAAAATGGCGCGCCCCCCCGAGCCGCCATGCCCCCCGCCGCCGCCACCTTCCACGCCCTCCTCCGCACGCTCCACATCGGCGCCGGCGCCGTGACGCTCGCGCTCTTTTGGATCCCGCTCTGGGCGCGCAAAGGGAGCCTCGTGCACCGTGCCGCGGGCTGGGGCTTCATGACCGCGGCGGCGCTTTCGACCGCGACGGCGCTCGTGTCGTGCCTCTGGCTCGTGGCCGATCCGGTCGGGTTCGCCGGCGGCGCGGCGGCGGCGTCACCGGCCGACCGCTGGTGGCTGCGTTTCTTCGGCGCGCTGTTGGGGGCGCTGGCCTGCTACACGATCCCGCCGCTGGTGCTCGCCGTCGTCGTCGTGCGCTCCCGGGCCCGCCCCGAGGGACTCGCGACGCTCGCCATCCGCGCGCTGGCGCTCGTGCCGGCGGCGGCCGGGAGCGGCCTGATGCTCTTCGCGGCGGCGTGGGTCGCCGCCGCGGGGCCGTCGCTCGAGGCGCTCGCCGCGGCCGCCGTCGGCGCGCTCGGCCTCAAGGCGACGCGCGACCTGCGCCGCTTCCTCGCCCGCCCCGCCCCGACGCCGCGGGAGTGGCGGGCCCGGCACGTCGAGTTCACCCTCACCTGCGGGATCGCCTTCCACACCGCCTTTTCGGTGTTCGGCCTGTCGCGCGTCTTTCCCGGGGTGTTCGCCGGCCCCTGGCAGGTCGTCGCGTGGCTCCTGCCGGCCGCGGTGGGGCTGCCCGTGATGGCGGTGTGGATGCGCCGCGAGCGCTCTGCCGGCCCCCGGCCCGGGGAGCGTAGACTCGTCCCGCCCCGCCCGCCCGCCGCGGGCGCTGCCGCGCCCGTCCCCGGAGACGCCACCGATGGCGATTGAGCGCCTCACCCCCGAGCAGATCCGCGACTGGTCGGCCGAGCAGAAGGACCGCTGGTGGCTGGAGAACGTCTACCGCGGCGACATGCCGCAGCTGACCGTCCGCGCCGCCGTCACCGGATTCCTCCTCGGCAGCATCCTCTGCGCCACCAATCTCTACGTGGGGGCGAAGACCGGCTGGACGCTCGGCGTCGGGCTGACGAGCGTGATCCTCGCCTTCGCCACCTTCCGCACCCTCGCCGGGATCGGCTTCCACGATCTGACGATCCTCGAGAACAACGCCGCGCAGAGCATCGCCACCTCCGCCGGCTACATGACCGGCCCGCTGATCTCGGGAATGGCGGCCTACATGTGGATCCAGAACACCATCATCCCCTGGTGGCAGATGGCGGCCTTCAACGTCGTCCTCTCCCTCCTGGGGGTGCTCGTGGCCTTCCCCATGAAGCGCCGCTTCATCAACGACGAGCAGCTCCCGTTTCCCGAGGGGCAGGCCTGCGGCGTGGTCCTCGACACCCTCTACCACGGCGACGGCCGGGCGGGGATGCGCCAGGCGAAGGCCCTGGTCACCGCCGGGCTGGTGGCGGGCCTCATCGAGGCCCTCAAGGGGGAGACGATCATGCGCCTCCTCTGCCAGGGGCTGCTGCGGCTCAAGGAGACCTTCCACCTCCCCCACGCGCTCGACGACTGGTACTGGGAGGCGGCCACCGCCGGGCGCCTGCCGGTGCCGGCGCTGGCCGGCGTGCCGCTCAAGCAGCTGGGCATCACCTTCCTTCCGCTCGATCTGGCGATGTTCGGCGCCGGCGGGCTGATGGGAATGCGCGTCGCGGCGAGCATGCTCCTGGGGATGCTGCTCAACTTCGTCGTCATCGTCCCCAGCATGATCGCCTCGGGGAATCTGCCCCCGGACGCCAAAGGCCTCTACAGCCGCACGCACATCGTCAACAGCTGGTCGCTGTGGTGGGGGATCACGATCATGGTCACCGCCTCGCTCGTCAGCCTGTTCGCCAAGCCGCAGGTGTTCACGCAGGCCTTCGCGTCGCTGCGCCGGCGTGACGACGCCGCGGGGGAGGATCGCCTGGCGGGGATCGAGCTGCCCACCTGGCTGTCGATCGTCGGGATCCCGATCCTCGGCGTGATCGGGGCTTGGATGGCGCGGGAGTGGTTCGGCGTTCCCTGGCTCTACGGCCTCTCGGCGGTGCCGCTGGTGGCGGTGCTGACGATCATCGCCGCCTCGAGCACCGGCCTGACGGGCATCACCCCCACCGGGTCGCTCTCCAAGATCCCGCAGTTCATCTACGGGGGCCTCAATCCCCAGCATCCCCCCACGAACCTCATGACCGGCGTGATGTGCGTCGAGGTGTCGAGCAACGCGAGCAACCTGCTCATGGACATCAAGCCGGGCTACATGCTCGGCGCGAAGCCGCGCCAGCAGGCGGTCGGCCACTGCATCGGGATCCTCGCCGGGGCGCTCGCGAGCACGCCGCTGTTCATGCTCCTCTTCCTCTCCGATCTCGAGCCGGGCAGGAGCATCCAGGAGACGATGGCCCCGGAAGGGGGCGCGTTCGGGTTCCCCTCGGCGCTGCAGTGGAAGGGGGTGTCGGAGCTGGTGCAGGCGGTGTTCGGCGGCGACGGGGGCACGCTCCTCACCCCGTCGATCAAGTGGTCGATCCTCCTGGCGGCGGTGGCGGGGCTCGTCATGGAGGGGCTGCGGATCACGACCGGCGGCGCCTTCCCGCTGAGCCCGCTCTCGATCGGCCTGGGGGTGATCCTCCCCCCCGACTCGACCGTGGCGATGTTCCTCGGCGCGGCCTTCTTCGCCTGGCTCGGCCGGGGCCGTGGTGCGGCGAGCGACGGCCACGGCCAGGAATCCGGCGACGTGCGCGAGCCGGTGTGCGCGGGGTTGATCGCCGGCTCGGCCCTGGTGGGCATCGCCGACATCCTCCTCAAGGTGTTCCTCAAGTGACCGCCGGCGCGGAGGCGGCCGCGGGCGATCCGGGCTGGCGCTTCGACAACGCCTACGCGCGCCTCCCGCCGCTCCTCTTCGCCCGCGTCGCCCCGACGCCGGTGCGGGCCCCGCGGCTGGTGTGGCTCAACCGCCCGCTGGCGGCGGAACTGGGGCTCGATCCCGACGCCCTCGCCGCCGGGGCCGCGGAGTGGTTCTCGGGCAACCGTCCGCCGGCGGGGGCCGAGCCGATCGCCCAGGCCTACGCCGGCCACCAGTACGGCCACTTCACGAATCTCGGCGACGGCCGGGCCATCCTGCTCGGCGAGCAGATCACCCCCGCGGGGACGCGCGTCGACATCCAGCTCAAGGGAGCGGGGCGCACCCCTTTCTCGCGCTCGGGCGACGGCCGGGCGGCGCTGGGGCCGATGCTCCGCGAGGCGATCGTCGGCGAGGCGATGCACGCCCTGGGGATCCCCACGACACGGGCTCTGGCGGTGGTGGCCACCGGCGAGCCGGTGTACCGGGAGCGCGTCCTACCCGGCGCGGTGCTCGCGCGCGTGGCGGCGAGCCATCTGCGCGTCGGCACGTTCCAGTTCGCCGCGGCGCTCGGCCGGGAGGATCTCCTCGAGGTGCTCCTCGCGCACGCCGTGGACCGCCACGCCCCCGCGCTCGTCGCCGACCCGGAGCCCGCCCTCGCCTTCCTGGCATGGCTGCTCGAGCGCCAGACGTCGCTCGTGGCCCGGTGGATGGCCGTGGGTTTCGTGCACGGCGTGATGAACACCGACAACATGGCCCTCTCGGGAGAGACGATCGACTACGGCCCCTGCGCCTTCCTCGACGCCTACGATCCCGACACCGTCTTCAGCTCGATCGACCAGCACGGCCGCTACGCCTTCGCGCGGCAGCCGGCGATCGCCCACTGGAATCTGGCCCGCTTCGCCGAGACCCTCATCCCGCTCATTCCCGGCGGCGAGGAGGCCGCCATCGGGCGCCTCGAGGCAGCGCTCGCGCCCTTTCCCGAGCACTTCGAGCGCGAGCGCACAGCCGGGCTTGCGCGCAAGCTCGGCCTGCCCGACGCGGAGCCCGGCGACGCCGCGCTCGCGAGGGATCTGCTGGCCGCCATGACGGCCGCGCGGGCCGATCACACCGCCACCTTCGCGGCGCTCGAGCCCCTCGCCGCGGGCGACGGTCCGCCCCCTGCGGAGCACGCCGCGGCGCTTGCGCCAGTGTGGCTGGAGGCCTGGCGGGCGCGGCTCGAGCGGCAGCCGGGGGGGCGTGCGGCGGCCGGCCCGCGCCTGGCGGCCGCCAATCCCGCCGTCATCCCGCGCAACCACCTCGTCGAGGAGGCGCTCGCGGCCGCCGCCGGCGGCGACATCGGCCCCTGCGAGCGCCTCATCGACGCGGTGTCGCGCCCCTTCGCGCCGCGCCCCGAGGACGCCCCCTACCGCCTCGGCCCCCCGCCGGGCAGCGGCTGCTACCGCACCTTCTGCGGCACCTGAAAAGGTGCCTGCCACCACATCCAGGCGATGTCCCCGATGGAGGTGGCGGGCGGCTTTTTCAGGCGGGGGAGATGCGAACGACGACGTTGCCGAAGGTGCTCCCCGCGCCGAGATCGGTGAGGCGCTCGTTGGTGAGGTCGTTGAGGCTCTTGCGGTCAGGGGCGAGCTTGGGCCACCACTGCCCCACCGCCACCACCACCCCCTCGCGGGCGTCCTCGCTCTCGACGGCCCGGCGCACGATCGATCCGGAGGCGCTCGTGATCCGCACCCGCCCGGCGCCGGCCACGCCGGCCCGCGCCGCGTCGGCCGGGTGGACGATGACGTGCGGCTCGCCGCCCGCCTGGCGGATGATGCTCGGCACGTTCCCCATCGTCGTGTTCACGACCACCGCCCCCGGTGGCGAGATGAGGCGGAGGGGATAGTCGGCGCTGCAGCGCTCCTCGAACTCCAGCTGCTGCGGCACCGGGCTGAAGCGGATCTTGCCGTCGGGGAAATGGCTCCCCTCGGCGTAGGGGAGGAAGGGCTCGGGGAGGGCGAGCCGCACCGACTTCTCGCGCATGAGACGCTCGGGCGTGATCCCCGCGAGCCACGGATGCCCCGAGGAGAGCAGCTCCTCCACGAGGCGCGGCGTGTCGAGGAACAGGCTCGGCTCGTCGAGGCCGAGGCGCTCGGCGAGCCGCGCGAAGAACCAGCGGTTGGACCGGGCCTGACCGCGCGGCGGCACGACGGGATCGGCGTACTGGAGGTGGTAGTGGCCGTAGGAGGTGTAGACGTCGGCGTGCTCGAGGAAGGTCGTGGCGGGCAGGAGCCAGTCGGCGTAGTCGGCGGTGTCGGTCTGGAAGTGCTCGAGGACCACGGTGAACAGGTCCTCGCGCGCCAGCCCCGCCCGGACGCGCGCCGAATCGGGAGCCACGGCCGCCGGATTGGAGTTGAACACGAACAGCGCCCGGATCGGCGAGACGCCCGGCTCGAGCTCGCTCGCCAGGCGCACCATGTTCACCCGCCGCGTGCCGGGGGCGATGCGGTGGGCCGCGGTGACGCGCTCACGCGCCAGCCGGAAGGCGCCGCTGGTGGACAGGCAGGCCCCCCCGCCCTGCCGCCGCCAGGCGCCCACCAGCGCCGGCAGGAGCGTGATGGCGCGGAGGGCGTTGCCCCCGGATTCGTTGCGCGTCATGCCGTAGCCGACCTGGATGAAGGGGCTCTCCGACCCCCCGAACCAGTCCACCATCGACGACACCGCCGCCGCGTCGAGCCCGCAGACGTCGGCCGCGCGCTCCAGCGGCCAGGCGGCGCAGGCCTCGAGGTATTCCTCGACGCCGCTGGCGCAGGCGGCCAGGTAGTCGCGGTCGATGTGGCCGCGTGCCGCCAGCGCCCCGCCGATGGCCAGGGCCAGCGCCGCGTCGGTGCCGACGCGGATCTGCCAGTGCTCGTCGGCGAAGCGGCTGGTCTCGTTGCGGTAGGGATCGATGTGGAGGATGCGCGCCCCGCGGCGCCGGGCCTCGGTGAGGAACGGCGCGAGGTGGGAATGGCTGCGCAGGGCGTTGATGCCCCAGAGGACGATCGCCCGGGCGTGGACGAGCGTCTCGGGATCGGTGCCGATCTTCCAGGGGCCGTAGTTGGCCTCCCAGGCGGCCGAGCCGGTGGTGGCACAGATCGTCTGGTCGAGCTCGAGGGCGCCCAGCGCCCGGAAGAAGGCGCGCGGCGACTCCCCCTCGAGGATCCCCATCGTGCCGCCGTAATGGTAGGGGAGCACCGACTGCGGGCCGTGGTCGGCGAGGATCCCGCGCAGCCGCGCGGCGATGCCATCCAGCGCCGTCTCCCAGTCGACCTCCTCGAAGCGCCCCTCCCCCTTCCGCCCCACGCGCCGCAGCGGCATCAGGAGCCGGTCGGCCTGCTCCTGCCGCTCCGGGTAGCGCGCGGTCTTCACGCAGGCGAAGCCGCGTGTCACCGGGTGGTCGGCGGCCCCGGCGAGGCCCGTCACACGCTCCCCCTCGACACGGATCTCGAGCGCACAGGCGTCGGGGCAGTCGAGCGCGCAGACGCTCTTGAGGATCTTCACGGGCACGGTCATGGCGGCCTCCGCGGCGCGGCGTATCCGGGGGCGGTGAAAAGGCTCTACCATACCCCATCGCCCCCCACGGCGAGCGGAGCCCCGCGATGACGATCCTGCTGCATCTGGCCGTCGTCGCCGCCGCGATCATCGCCGGCGCGCGCAGCGGCGGCGTGGGGAGGGGAATGGGGGGCGGGGCGGGGTTGTTGGTGCTCTCCGCGCTGGGCGTCGCCCCCACGACCCCGCCGGTCGACGTCATGCTCGTGGTGCTGGCGGTGATCACGGCGGCCGCCGCGCTCGACGCCGCGGGGGGGATCGACGTCCTGGTGCGCGTCGCCGAGCGCGTCATCCGGGCCCGGCCGCGCGCGGTGACGTTCGTGGCGCCGCTGGTCACCTGGACCTTCACCTTCGTGGCCGGCACCGGCCACGTCGTCTACCCGCTCCTGCCGGTGATCGCCGAGACGGCCCTCCGCGCGGGAATCCGCCCGGAGCGGCCGATGGGGATCGCCGCCATCGCGTCGCAGCAGGCGATCACGGCCAGCCCCGTCTCGGCGGCGATGGCGGCGATGATCGCGATCCTCGCCCCCGTCGACCCGTCGTGGGGGCTGGGGCGGATCCTCCTGGTGGCGGTGCCGGCGTCGCTGGCCGGTGTGCTCGCCGGCGCGTTGGCCTCGAGCTTCGTCGGGCAGGAGCTCGACCGCGATCCCGTCTACCGCGCCCGGCTGGCCGCCGGGCTCCTCGTCGATCCCGCCGCCGCCCCTCTCCCCGCGCCGCGCCCCGGCGCCGGCCGCGCCGTGGCGGTGTTCCTCGCGGCGG
>CAISKG010000260.1 GCA_903885855.1 uncultured Planctomycetaceae bacterium | reverse complement strand
CCGGTGCGGCCGACGACGGCGGCCCTCCCGCTCGGCCCGCGCGCCGGCCGACGCGGTCGGCCGGGGGGGCGGCCGCCACCTTCTTCGGCCGGTCGGGAACGGCCGGCAGCGTCTGCTTCCTGTGCGACAATTCCAACAGCTACCGCGACGGCGGCTTCCACCGCGTCCTCGAGGAGATCGCCAGGGCCATCGACGGCCTCGGGCCCGGCCAGTCGTTTTCGGTGATCTTCTTCAGCGACACCGCCTATCCGCTCTTCCACCCGGAGCCCGCCCAGGGGCTCGTGCCGGCCACGCCCGAGAACAAGCGCCGGGCGCGGCAGTGGCTCGGCACGGTGGAAATGTGCCGCGGAGGGCAGGGCATCCACGACGCCGTCCGCCTCGCCGCCGGCCTCGACGCCGACGCGGTCTACCTGCTGTCGGACGGCGAACTGGGGGCGGGGGTCGTGGACAAGGTCGCCACGGCCGACCTCGACGGCACCGTCGTGCACACCTTCGGGCTGCAGCAGAACGTCTTCGACCGGCGCCGGGGGGGCGTGGATCCCGACCGGCTGCGCGACCAGCAGGCCCGCAACGACAACCTCCTGTCGATCGCCGCCGCCCACCGGGGGACCTTCACCCCCGTCACCCTGCCCCCCGTCGCCGCCGCCCTGGAGCGGCTCCGTCCCATCCCCCGCAACCGTTCCCGCGGGGCGGTGTGGGGCCTGAAACTCTGAGCCGTCGGGCGCGAACCCTCGGCCGGATGCCGCGTATTTCTTCCGGATCGCCTCGTCCGACCTGGAAGTGGAAAAGGTTCCTGGATGACTTTTTCCACAGGCCTCTAGAATCAGGGTACGCGGATGCCGGCACCGCCCCGCTGGGCGGTCAGGGGAACCGGCGTCACGCACCACGCTCCAGGCCATCGCCCCGGCGGATCGCGCGGGCGACCATGCGCCGGCGTGCGAAAGCGAGGAGTGCGACCATGCAGCGACGACATGGCGGGGCGTCGGTCCGGCGTTCGATCGAGGCCCTCTTCCGGCGGCGTCGGGCGCGCAGGCTCGCAGCCGAGCATCTCGAGGACCGGCGCATGCTCGCGGCGGCGCCGCTCGTGCCCGGCGAGTCGGCCTACGACCGCGTCGCGCCCGCCTGGTTCGCCGCACCCGCGGAGGTGCTCGCGGCGCCGGCGCCCGCCGCGGCCGCCGCGGGCAGCGAGTGGATCGTGCGTCTCTCGAGCGACACCGTCTCCCGCGTGCGGTCGGTGGCCGAGGCCGCCGGGTTCCTCGGGGGCATCGCCCCCGGCGTGGAGGTGGTGAAGGGGCTCGGGCTCCCCGGGCAGCTGCTGGTGCGCGGCGCCGCCGGGGCCATGGCGGCGCTGGCGGAGACCGCCGGCATCGTGTCGGCGGCGCCGAGCGGCACCTTCCGGGTCGCCGCCGTTCCGGACGATCCGTCGTTCGGCCTCCTCTACGGCCTCCACAACACCGGCCAGAGCGGCGGCAAGGTGGGGGCCGACATCAACGCCGTCCAGGCCTGGGATGTGTCGGTGGGATCGTCGTCGACCGTCGTCGGCGTCATCGACACCGGCGTGGAGTGGACCCATCCGGACCTGTTCCGCAACATGTGGCGGAATCCCGGCGAGGTCGCCGGCAACGGCGTCGACGACGACGTCAACGGCTTCGTGGACGACGTCTACGGCTACGACTTCCTCAACGAGGACGGCGACCCCACCGACGACCACGGCCACGGCACGCACGTCGCCGGCACCGTCGGCGCGGCCGGCAACAACGGCACCGGCGTGGTGGGCGTCAATTGGGACGTCTCCATCATGGGGCTCAAGTTCCTCAGCGCCTCCGGCTCCGGCAGCGATGCCGACGCGATCCGCGCCGTCAATTACGCCACGATGATGCGCTCGATGTACGGCGTGAACGTGCGCGTCCTCAACGCCAGCTGGGGCGACACGGCCGACGCGCCGGGCCTGCGCGACGCGATCGCCGCCGCGGGCGGGGCGGGGATCCTGTTCGTGGCCGCCGCCGGCAACAACGCGGCCAACGCCGACGTCTCCCCCTTTTATCCGGCCGCCTACGACCTGGCCGACATCGTCAGCGTCGCCGCCACCGACCGGAACGACGCCCTGGCGTCGTTCAGCAACTACGGCAAGACGACCGTCGACCTCGGGGCGCCGGGCGCGGCGATCTACAGCACGCTCCACGGCGGCCGCTACGGCACCCTGAGCGGCACGAGCATGGCCGCCCCGCAGGTCGCCGGCGCGGCGGCGCTGGCGTCGTCCATCGACCCCTCCCTCTCCCCGGCCGCCCTCAAGGCGCTGCTGCTTGCCAACACCGAGGCGGTGGCGGCGCTCGCGGGCAAGACGGTGACGGGCGGGCGGCTCGATCTCGACCGGCTGGCGCGGGGGGCCCTGGCCGGAGCTCCGGCGCCCGCGGTCAGCGGGATGGTGTTCGAGGACGTCGACGGCGACGGCCTGCGCGGGGCCGGCGAGCGGCCGGCGCGCGGCGTGACGGTGTTCGCGGATCTCGACGGCGACGGCGTGCCGGGCGCCGGCGAGCCGACGGGCCTGAGTGATGCGGCCGGCCGCTACGCGCTCGTCGGCCTGGCTGCCGGCGAGGTGACGCTGCGCTCCGTCGCCGCCCCCGGATGGACCGCCCCGGGGAGCGTGGTGGTGGCCGTCGGCACGGGAACCGCCGCGGCGGTCGTCGACCTGGCGGCGCTGCGGCAGGCGGTCTACGCGCGGGTGGTCGACGACCTCGACGGCGACGGCGTCGCCTCGGCCGGCGAGCCGGGGATCGCCGGCAGGAAGGTGTTCGTCGACGCCGACGCCGACGGCGTCCTCGACACCGGCACGCTCGCCGTCGCCTCGGGCACGGTGTCGCTGCCGATCGTCGATCACGTCACCACCCGGAGCACGATCGACGTCGCCGGCCCGCCGCGTACGATCACGGATCTCGACGTGACGGTGAGCCTCACGCACACCTTCGTCGGCGATCTCACGCTCCGGCTCGTCGCGCCCGACGGCACGCCGGTCCTCCTCGCCCGGCAGCGCGGGGCGGCCGGGCAGGCGTACTCGGCCACGATCTTCGACGACGAGGCCACGACCACGATCGGTGCCGGCGCGGCCCCCTTCGCCGGGCGCTTCCGCCCCGAGAGCCCCCTCTCGCTGCTCGACGGACGGTCGGCCAACGGCCGGTGGACGCTCGAGGTCGCCGACGACGGCCTCGCCGACTCGGGCACGCTCGCCTCCTGGTCGCTGACGTTCGCCACCGCCGAGCCCTCGGCCACCACCGACGCCACCGGGACGGTGCGGTTCGAGAATCTCCCGGCGGGGGATCATGCGCTGCGCCTGGTGGCCAGCGCGTCCTCGGTCGTCACCGGATCGGGCGCGGTGCGGTCGGTCACCGCCACGCCGGGGTCGGCCAGCGCCGGCGCCGCCTTCACCGTCGTCCCGGCGGGGAGCATCGGCGGCCGGGTGTTCCTCGACGCGGATGCCAACGGGGTCCGCGACGGCGACGAGGGGGGCAGCGTCGGGGCCACGGTCTACATCGACGCCAACAACAACGCCCTCCCCGACGCCGCCGAGATCACCGCGACCACCGACGCCGCTGGCGTTTTCCGCTTCACCGGCCGTGTGGCGGGCACGTATCCGCTCCGCGTCGTGGTGCCGGGCGGCCTCGGCCAGACGTCGCCGGCGACCGGCCGCCACACCGTCACCCTGGCCACGGGGGGCGTGTCGTACGGCAACGACTTCGGGCTGACGGCCTCCCGTGCCCCCTCCGACATCACGCTCGCGCCGGCGACGATCGCCGAGAACATGGCCGCCGGCACGACCGTCGGCAGCCTCGGGGCCGTCGACGCCGACATCGGCGAGCTCCACACCTTCGCGCTCGTGAGCGGCCCCGGCTCCGGCGACAACGCCTCGTTCTCGATCGCGGGGGCGAGCCTCGTGTCGGCGGCGGCCTTCGATTTCGAGTCGCGGAGCGTCCTGTCCGTGCGCGTCCGCGCCGTCGACGCGGCCGGCAACGCCTTCGAGCGCCCGCTGGTCGTCACCGTCACCGACGCCAACGACGCGCCTGTCGCGATCGCGCTCTCGAAGGCGAAGATCGCCGAGAACGCCCCGGTCAACACCGCGATCGGCACGCTCTCCACCACCGACCCCGACCCCGGCGACACCTTCACCTACGCGCTGGTGGCCGGCGTGGGGGGCGACGACAACGCCTCCTTCAACATCTCCGGCACGTCGCTGCGGTCGAGCGTGAGCTTCGATTTCGAGGCCCGCTCGACCTATTCGGTGCGCGTCCGCTCGACCGACAAGGGGGGGCGGAGCGTCGAGGCACCGCTGGTGATCACGGTCACCGACGGCAACGACGCCCCCGTGCTGGGCGGGATCGCCGCGACGGTGTCGTACGTGGAGAACGACGTGATCGCGCCGGCGGCGTCGGCGACGGTGTCGGACGTGGACAGCGTGGATGTGGGTGGGGGCCGTCTGACGGTGAGCGTGGCGGTGAACCCGCAGTCGACCGACCGGCTGCAGATCGCGAACGCGGGGGTG
>CAISKG010000259.1 GCA_903885855.1 uncultured Planctomycetaceae bacterium | reverse complement strand
GCGCCGCCAGCGCCGCCTCGACCTCCCCCAGCACGTCCCCGCCGCCGAGGGCCGGCCGCCGCGTGGCGGTGGCCGGATCGGCCGCCAGCCGGGCGCGGATCGTGGCGGCCGGGGCGGTGAGCCAGACGACCAGCCCGCCGCGGGCGCGGAGCAGGTCGCGGTTGCCGGGGCGCAGCACCACGCCGCCACCGGTGGCGACGACGCCCGCCGGACCGTCGAGCAGCGTCCCCAACAGCGCCCCCTCCGCGTCGCGGAATGCCCCTTCGCCGCGTTCCCGGATCAGCGCGGCGATCGTCATGCCGCACTCGGCCTCGAGGGCGGCGTCGGCGTCGACCCACGCGCACTCGAGGGCCCGGGCGAGCGCCGCGGCCACGGTCGACTTGCCGGTGCCTCGGTAGCCGATGAGCGTGACGACGGGCATCGCGACTCCGCTCATCCGGGGAGCTTGGCCGAGGCTGTGGCCCGCTTCAGGGCCTCGCGCATCACCGCCTCCGACGGATCGCGCCCGTGCCAGAGACGGAACTGGATCGCGGCCTGGCGCACGAACATGTCGACCCCCGTGACGATCCGGCATCCCGACGCCCGCGCTTCCTTGACCAGGAGCGTGTTCTCCGGGTTGTAGACGGTGTCGAAGACCACCATGTAGGGGCGCAGATGCTGCTGCTCGAAGGGGGTCTCGTTGACGAGGGGGTGCATCCCGACCGGGGTGGCGTTGACGATGCAATCGTAGGGGATCTTGTAACGGGCCGACCAGTCGATCGCCTTGCACCCCACCTCCGCCGCGACGCGTTTGGCACGGTCGGGCGTGCGCGAGCAGACGGTGACGTCGATGCTCCGGCGCCGCAGGCCGAACGCCACCGCACGCGCCGCGCCCCCGGCACCGAGCACCAGCGCGCTCTTCACCTCCGTCACGTCGACGAGCCCCTCGGCGCCCTGGGCGCTGATCGCGTTCTCGAGGCTCTCGACGGCGGCGTCGGCGTCGGTGTTGTGCGCGGCGATCGTGTCGCCGGTGAAGGAGAGGGTGTTGGCGGCGCCGATCCGCTCCACGAGCTCGTCGCGGGCCGTCACGTGCCGCAGCACCGCCTCCTTGTGGGGGATCGTGACGCTCAATCCCGCCAGCGGCCAGCGTGCCGCCTCCCAGATGAACTCGTCGAGCTGCTCGGCCGGCACGCGGAACGGCAGGTAGACGGCGTCGATGCCGGCGTCGGCGAGCGCCGCGTTGTGCACGGCGGGGGAGAGCGAATGCCCCACGGGGTCGGCGACCACGCCGAAGATCCGCGTCCCGGGGCCGACGGCGTCGTAGCGGAACATGTCGCGCATCTTCCGCCAGCCCACCTGGCCCGGGGCGAGGAGGCGGTCCTCGTTGAAGGTGGCGTAGGTGAAGGGGGCGCCGTACCGTCCCGTGAGGACGCGCGTCGGCATGCCGATGTCCCCCATGCAGATCCCGATCGTGGGCACCGTGGCCTCGCGCACCATCTCCAGCATGCGGAGGTTGTCGCTGGGATGGTTGGACATCGTGGCGATCTTGACGATGTCGGCGTCGAGGTCGGCGAGGCGCCGCTGCAGGCCCCCGAGGTCGCCGGGGGTGCGCTCGAAGTCGTGGTGACTGACGATCCGCTTGGTCTGGCCGTAGCGGCGGATCTGCCCGGCGATGTCGTCCTCGAGATCGACGTATTCGACCCCCTCGACGATCGCCGTCCGGAGCACGAGTTGCCGCGCCTCCTCGCTGCCGGCCCAATGCCCGCCGTCGACGGCGCGCCGGCAGGTGGCGATCACCGGGCAGGGCCGGTCGCGCAGGAGCCGTTTGACCTGCACGTTGCCCTGGATGAAGTCGAGGCGCAGCTCGACCAGACGGATCCCGTTCTCCGCCAGGAACTTGTGCTCGGCGATGACGTGCCGGTGCCGGCCGCGGGCGATCCCCACGCAGATCATGTGTCGTGCTTCCCGACGGGCGGGTTCCAGGGGCGGGGGACGGTGGGGGACGGGGAGCGGGTCAGGTCCGGCGGAACTGGCGGTCGAGTTCGTGCCGCGAGAGCGTGAGCGTGGTGGGGCGGCCGTGCGGGCAGTGGTGGCTCTCGGCCACGGCGCGGCGATCGCGCACCAGCGCGTCCACCTCGGGCTGCGAGAGGCGGTCGCCCGCCTTGATCGCCGCCTTGCAGGCCATGCCGTGGAGCACCTCGTCGACGAGCGTGGCGGGGGCGGGGGCGGCCAGGGCCGCGATCCGCGCGGCGATCTCGCCGAGGAGCTCGGCCGCGGCGGTCGTGCCGGCGAGCACCGGCTTGGCGGTCACGATCACCGTCGGCCCGCCGAAGGGCTCGACCCGCAGGCCGACCGCCGCCAGCGCGTCGCGGTGGAGGGTGATCGCCTCCAGATCGGCGGCATCCAGGTCGACGCGCTCCGGGATGAGCAGCGGCTGCACCTCCAGCCGGCCGCCGGCGACGGCGTCCTTGAGACGCTCGTAGAGGACGCGTTCGTGGAGGGCGTGCTGGTCGATGACCTCGATCCCGTCGGCCGTCTCGACGACGATGTACCGGTCGTGCATCTGCACCGCCCGCTCGGGAAGCCCGTCGGGCACGGCCCTGACGTCGTCGGCCTCCCAGCCCGGCAGGCCCGCCGGGACGCGAGCCACCGGCGCCGGGCCCTGCGGCCGCCAGGCGGGCACGGCCGACGGCGTCCCGAACGACGCGG
>CAISKG010000258.1 GCA_903885855.1 uncultured Planctomycetaceae bacterium | reverse complement strand
CGGCGCCCAGCCGCCCGGCGCAACGCCGTCGCTGGCCGCCCCGTTTCCGCCGGCGGCTGCCGGTGCTCCCGCCATCGCCCCGGGCGCGGGGCCGGCTGTCGGATCGCCCGCCCCGGCGGTGCCGGGGCCGCCGGCCGCCGCCGACCTCCCGGCGGGCCTCACCGCCGAGGAGCGGACCAACATCGCCGTGTACGAGGCGGTGAACCGCAGCGTCGTCAACATCAACACCAAGGCCACCGTGTCGGCGGGGCTGTTTCTCCTCGAGGTGCCGTCGGAGGGGGCCGGGTCCGGAATCGTGCTCGACCGCACCGGCCACATCCTCACCAACGCCCACGTCGTCGAGGGGGCCAAGGAGATTCAGGTGGTGCTCTTCGACGGGTCGTCGCACACGGCGACGATCGTGGGGCTCGATCCGGCGACCGACGTCGCCGTCATCCGCGTGGGGGCACCGGCGGAGTCGCTGGTGCCGGTCCGCTTCGGGGATTCCGCCGAGCTCCGCGTGGGCCAGCGTGTCTACGCGATCGGCAATCCCTTCGGCCTCGAGCGGACGCTGACCACCGGCATCGTCTCCAGCCTCAATCGCTCGCTCCCCACGAAGCTCGGGCGGACGATCAAGTCGATCATCCAGACCGACGCCGCCATCAATCCCGGCAACTCCGGCGGACCGCTGCTGGACAGTTCGAGCCGATTGATCGGGATGACGACCGCCATCGCCAGCCGTACGGGCCAGAGCTCAGGAGTGGGGTTCGCGATCCCGGTGGGAACCCTCGCCCGGCTCGTGCCGCAGCTGATCGAACGCGGCAAGGTGACGCGGCCGGAGATGGGCGTGGCCCGCGTCTACCAGACCGACCGTGGCCTGCTCGTCGCGACGCTCGTGCCCGGCGGGCCGGCGGAACGCGCGGGGATGCGCGGCTTCAAGGTGGTCCGCGAACGCCGCCGCCAGGGGCCGTTCGTGACCGACGTGGAGCGCATCGACCGCAGCGGGGCCGACCTGATCGTGGCCGTCGGCGGGGTGGCGGTGAAGAATGCCGACGATTTCCTCACCCAGGTGGAGGCCCGGAATCCCGGCGATCAGGTGCTCGTCACCGTGGAACGCGAGGGGCACCGGCTCGACATCCCCGTGACGCTCGTGGCGGAGCCCTGAGGGGGCTCGCCGACTGTCCACCCGACCTGGCAGGGGGGGCAAAATCCCCTGGGCAGGTGCAAAAGGGGTGGATTTCAGCGGGAAAAAAGGCCGAACGAAATTTTCCCGAACAGACCGGTTGACCGCTGCGTACGGTCTGCTAGATTTTCCTCTCCCCCGCGGCACGCGAGACGCTCGTCGCCTCGCGAGTCCGGGCCGTTCATTGACAATTCGGCAGTAGATCTCTTTCGGTTTCGGCCGGCACGCGATCGTGACCGGCACCGATCGGGGTCATTCCAGGCACCAAAGGCGAAGCTTCGGCTTCGTTTTTTCGTCCTGGGTTGGTCCGGTCGGAGTTTGAATATGCACAGGTCGAACCTCTTCGAGGTTTGTCACGGCGATACAGAAGCCCCGGATTCGTCCGGGGTGGATGAAGAACCAACAAATTGAAGGGTTTGATTCTGGCTCAGAATGAACGTTGGCGGCGTGGATTAGGCATGCAAGTCGAGCGAGAACCGTAGCAATACGGGGACAGCGGCGAAAGGGACAGTAATGTGTAGGTACCTACCCT